>JAOPZQ010000245.1 GCA_025964075.1 Solirubrobacterales bacterium
GCCTACGATCCGCTCCCAGAAGACCTGCTGGCCGACGTAGTAGGCGTTGATGTAGCTCTGCAGCGCGAACCCGGCGCGCGCCCGGCGCATCGCCGCGCCGCGGACGAACGGGATGTCGTCCGGGGTCACCGGGCGGTCCTCGAGCAGGCACGCCAGCTGCACGCGGTAATGCCGGTCGACTTGATCGCGCACGTCGACGAAGAAGCGCTCGTCGTCGATCGCCGTGTAGTCCGGGATCTCGGTGCGGATCGCCAGCACGCACTCGTCGACCATCGCGTCGATGTCGTCGAGCAGCGTGGACAGGATCCGCGTCCGCTCCGTCCGCACCGTCTCCGCTCCGCCGAGCACCACGGCAGCTCCGCCGGACATGACGGCATCCTCCCCCTCCGCGCCGGAATGTCAAACGTGCGGCCCGGGTTGTGCCCCGCGAACAAGGCGCTCCCGGCAAGTTTGGGGAGCTTGGACGATGGGCGCGAACGGGCCGCGACGTACCGTCCGGCCATGCTCCCGAGGGAGGAGTCGGGCGAGTCCACGCTCCGCGTGGTCGATGTGGCTGTGCGCTTCGGCGGGCTGACCGCGCTCTCCGGCGTGTCGCTCGACGTGGCGCCGGGCGAGATCGTCGGCGTGATCGGGCCCAACGGCGCCGGCAAGACGACGCTGTTCAACGTCGTCTGCGGGTTCGTGCGACCCGACGCCGGCGAGATCTCGTGGCGCGGTCACTCGCTGGCCCGCGTGCGGACGCACCGGCTGGCGGGGCTGGGGATCGCCCGGACGCTCCAGGGCGTCGGGCTGTTTCCCGGGCTGAGCGTGCTCGAGAACGTGATGATCGGCGCCGAGCCGCGGGCCCGCGCGCGCTTCGCCACGACGCTGCTCGGCCTGCCGCGCTCGGACCGTGACGAGCGCGCGCTGCGGGCGGCGGCGCTCGCCGCCCTCGGGCGTCTCGACGTCGCCGAGGTCGCCAGCCGGGCCCCCGGGACCCTGCCCTATCCGGTCCAGAAGCGAGTGGCGCTCGCTCGGGCCCTCGTCGCCGAGCCGGCGCTGCTCCTCCTGGACGAGCCGGCCAGCGGCCTGGGCAGCGCCGACATGAAGGGGCTGGCCGAGGTCATCGCCGAGCTCAAGGGAGACATGGCGGTGATGCTCGTCGAGCACCACATGGACTTCGTGACCGGAGTCTGCGACCGAGTCGTCGTGCTCGACTTCGGCCGGGTGATCGCGACCGGATCGCCCGCCGAGATCCAGGCCGATCCCCGCGTGCTCGAGGCCTACCTGGGGTTCGAGACCTCCGAGCGCGCCGCCGAGCGCGAGATCCGCGAGCCGGAGCCGGGCCGTGCTTGAGGTCGTCGACCTGGTGACGAGCTACGGCGCGGTGCGCGCGCTCGACGGGGTCTCGCTCACCGTGCCGTCCGGGAGCATCACGGCCGTGCTCGGCGCCAACGGCGCGGGCAAGTCGTCCCTCCTGCGCACGATCTCCGGGCTCGTGCGGCCGCGGGCGGGAACGATCCGTCTCGACGGCGCCGACATCACCGGTCGGGCGCCGGAGGAGATCGTGCGGCTCGGCGTCGCCCACGTGCCGGAGGGTCGCGGCGTGATCGCCGAGCTGACGGTCGAGGAGAACCTGCGCCTCGGCGGGCTCTGGCGGCGGGATCGCGCCGACCAGGCGACGGCGCTGGCCGAGGCCTACGAGCTGTTCCCGGCGCTGGAGGAGCGCCGGCGGCGCCCCGCGAGCACGCTCTCGGGCGGCGAGCGCCAGATGCTGTCGCTCGGGCGCGCGCTGATGCCCCGGCCGAAGCTGATGCTCCTCGACGAGCCCTCGCTCGGGCTCGCGCCGCTGCTGGCGTCGAGGATCATGGCGCTCGTCGCGCGCCTGCGCGAGCGCACGGGGCTGACCGTCCTCCTCGTCGAGCAGAACGCGCGAAGCGCGCTGTCGATCGCGGATCACGGCGTCGTCCTCGGCCTCGGCCGGGTCGTCGCCGCCGAGCACCCCGACAAGCTCGCGGCCGACGCCGGCCTGCGCCACGCCTACCTGGGGTTCTGAGGCGTGCACCGGTTCCTCGACCTCACGCTCAACGGGGTCTCCAGCGGGATGATCTACGCGGCGGTGGCGCTCGCCCTCGTGCTGATCTGGCGCGCCACGCGGATCGTCAACTTCGCCCAGGGGGCGATGTTGATGTTCACGACGTTCATCGCCTCGTGGGCGATCGACCGGACCGGCTCCTACGTCGTCGGCTTCGTCGTCGCCCTCGCCGCCGGCCTCGTGATCGGGGCGATCGCCGAGCGCGTCCTCGTGCGCCCGGTCGAGGGCGGCCCGCCGCTGAACGCGGTCATCGTCACGCTCGGGCTGCTCGTGCTGCTCGAGGCTCTCGCCGGGATGATCTGGGGGAACATCCCCCGCTCGTTCCCGCCGGCGTTCACGATCCGCGGGTTCGACGTCGGCGGCTCGCGGCTGCTGTTCTCGCCGTTCGACCTCTTCACGGTCGGCGCCGTCCTCGTCGTCGCGGTCGGCCTCGGCCTGTTCTTCACGAGGACGAACCTCGGGCTGCGCCTGCGCGCGTCCGCGTTCGACCCCGAGGTCTCGCGACTGCTCGGCGTGCGCGTGAGCCGGATGCTCACGCTCGGCTGGGCGCTGGCGGCGGCGGCGGGCTCGCTCGCCGGAGTGCTCGTGGCGCCGGCCGTCGAGCTCGGACCCACCAACTTCGACGTCGTGCTCGTCTACGGGTTCACGGCGGCGGTCCTCGGCGGGCTCGACAGCCCGACGGGCGCGGTCACCGGCGGCGTCGTCCTCGGCCTCGTCCTCTCGTACGTGAGCGGCTACGAGAGCTCGGCGCTCGTCCCGCTCGCCTCCCTCGTGCTCCTGATCGCGGTGCTGATGGTCCGGCCGGGCGGCCTGTTCTCCCACGCGGCAGCGCGACGGGTATGAGCAGCCGGATGACTCACGCGGCCTCCAGTCCCGCGAGCCCGGACGGCGAGCGGACGCCTGGCGTGAGGGGCCACGCGGTCGGACCCGCCTGGGCGCGGCGCCTGCGGCTTCCCGGGCCGGCGCTCGTGCGCCACCTCGCGCTTGCGGCGGCGGTCGGCCTCGTGCTCTACCTGGTCGCCGGCGGCGTCGACGCCTACCGCGACCTGCAGCTCGCGACCGCCGCCTACTACTTCGTGGCGCTCGCCGGGCTCACCGTCCTCACCGGCCTGAGCGGCCAGATCTCGATCGGCCACGGCGCGCTGATGGCGGTCGGCGCCTACGCGGCGGCGCTCCTCGTGGGCCGCCTGCACTGGTCGCTCGTGCCGGTGCTCGGGGCGTCGAGCGCGATCGCCGCGGTGATCGGCGCCGTGTTCGGCTCGGCGGCCGCGCGGCTGCGCGGC
>JAOPZQ010000513.1 GCA_025964075.1 Solirubrobacterales bacterium
CGGCTGCGCGGTTCCCGCTCCGTTCATGGCCATGAGCTTCCTCGCGCTGCCCGTGATCCCGCACCTCAAGCTGACCGACCGCGGGCTCGTGGACGTCGACGCGTTCGCCTTCACGGACCTCTTCGTCCGCGACGACCCGATCGTCACGCGAGCCGCCTGATCCCATAACGCGGCGAGTCGACCTGCGTCGCCGCGATCGTCGGCGTCGCCGTGGAGAGCGGGATCTCCGCGCGTATTTGAGTCCCGTCCCCGGGTCGGCTCGACACCGTGAGCGTGGCGTCGAGCGCGGCGAGGCGGTCGGCGAGTCCGGCGAGGCCACCGCCGGCGGAGGGTCGGGCGCCGCCGATGCCATCGTCGTCGACCGTCACGACGAGATGGCTCGCCGTCCGCGTCGTCGTCACGCGGGCGGATGACGCCCGCGCGTACTTGGCGACGTTCGTGAGGGCCTCCGCCACCACGAAGTAGGCGGCCGATTCCACGGAGTTCGGATACCGCTCGTCTGCGATCTCGACCACGACGGGCAGAGACGCCCGGTCCGCCAGGGTCCGCACCGCGGAGGCGAGACCGCGATGGGTCAACGCCGCGGGATGGATGCCGCGCGCCAGCTCGCGGAGCTCGTCGATCGCCCGACGCGCGTTGTCGAGCGCGTCGCCGACCAGTGTTCGTACCTCGCCCGGGAGGTCACCATCCCCGAGGGCGAGCTGGAGGGCCATCACGACGCGCACGAGACCGGACTGAGCGCCGTCGTGGAGATCCCGGACCAAACGCCGGCGCTCCACGTCGGCCGCCTCGACGATCCTGGCTCGCGACGCACGGACCTCGCCGAAACGCGCCCGTTCGACCTCGAGCCGCCGGCGCTCGTCCTCGGCCTGCACGCTCGCGGTCAGGTCGTGGAACGTCATCGCGGTCCCCATCCGGCCGTCGATCTCCATCGGGACGCAGTGGATCGAGATCGGGACCAGGCTGCCGTCCTTGCGGACCCACCAGTCTCGTTCGATGCGGATCGGCTCGCCGCGCCGGGTGGCGTGAGTGATCGGGCAGTCCTCCGCCGGGTAGGGCGACCCGTCCGGGTGCTTGTAGTGGATCGAGTCGTGGCTCGGACGGCCGAGCAGCTCGTCGTCCCTGTCGAATCCCAGTATCCGGACGGCGGCGTCGTTGACGAACGTGACCCGGTCGTCCCCGTCCACCAGCCACAACGGGATCTCGCCGCTGATCAGGAGCGCCTCCTGCACGTCGCCGGCGCTCCAGCGCCGCCGCCGGTCGGACCCGATGCGTCGATCAGCCATCCCCAGCCCGAGTAAACCACCGCCGCCCGTGGTTCGGAAGGCCATGATGGCGCGTCCTAACCGAGCGACGAGCGCTCGGTGCCGCCGCGCTCGTGACCGGCGCCGCACCAGAAGCGCGACGCTCCAGGCCATCGTGGAGCGCGTCCGCCTCCTGACGCGCCCGCCCGCCTAACCCCCGCCGGCCTAGCCCGCGCCGATGACGCGCAGCACCTCGGCGACCGAGGTGATCCCCGTACGGACCTTCGCGAGGCCGTCGTCGCGCATACGGCGCATGCCCTCGAGCTCGGCCGTGCGGCCGATGACCTCGCTGGGCTGCCGCTCGACCGTCAGGCGGCGGATCTCGTCGGTCATGGGCATGACCTCGTAGATGCCGATCCGGCCGCGGTAGCCGGTGCCCACGCAGGCGGAGCAGCCGGCGCCCTCGAAGGCGTCGACGTCGTCGTGGCCCTGGTAGCCGAGGCCGCGCAGGGCGGCGGGCGGCAGGCGGACCGGGTGCTTGCAGTCGGTGCAGAGCGTGCGGACGAGGCGCTGGGCGAGCACGCAGGTGACGGCCGAGGCGACGAGGAAGGGCTCGATGCCCATCTCGGTCAGCCGCGTCACGGCGCCCGCGGCGTCGCGCGTGTGCAGCGTCGTGAGGACGAGGTGCCCCGTCAGGGCCGCCTCGATCGCCATCTGGGCGGTCTCGCGGTCGCGCACCTCGCCGACCATGACCGTGTCGGGGTCGCCGCGCATGATCGAGCGCAGGCCGGTGTCGAAGGTCAGGCCGACCCGAGCGTTGGTCTGGATCTGCTTGACCCCGCGGATGCCGTACTCGACCGGGTCCTCGATCGTGACGATGCTGCGCTGGCCGTCGTGGAGGAGCCCGAGCGCGGCGTAGAGCGTCGTCGTCTTGCCGGAGCCCGTCGGGCCGGTCACGAGGACGGCCCCGTTGGGCTCCGTGATCGCGGACATCAGGCGCGCGCGCTCGGTGGCCGGCAGGCCGAGCGCGTCGAGCGTCATCGGGCCGCGGCTCTTGTCGAGCACGCGCATGACGACCGCCTCGCCGTCGACCGTCGGCAGCGTGACGACCCGCAGGTCGATCACCCGGTCGTCGATCGCCAGCGAGACGCGCCCGTCCTGGGGCAGCCGGCGCTCGGCGATGTCGAGGTTGGTCATGATCTTCACCCGGGAGACGACCGCCGCGACCATCCGGCGCGGCACGCGCGAGGCGGGGACGAGCACGCCGTCGATCCGGTAGTTGACGGCCATCTCGTGGCCCTCGGGATCGAAGTGGATGTCCGAGGAGCCGCGCTCGACGGCCTGGGCGATGATCGAGTTGACGAGCTTGACGACCGGCGGGTCGGCGGGGGAGTCGAGGTCCTGGAGGCCCTCGAGCTCGTCACCCTCCTCGTGCTCGGCGAGCGCCTCGTCGAAGGCCTCCTGCACGCGGCTGTTGACGGTCTCGAGCGCCGCGATCTGCCGCTCGAGCGCCGCGGGGGCCACGACCACGACGCGCGACGCGAGCCCCGTGATCATCGCGATCTCGTCGATCGCCACGGTGCTCGCGGGGTCGACGACCGCCAGCAGCAGGACGCCGTCGTCGACGTAGCCGACGGGCAGGGCGCCGTAGCGGCGCGCCGCGGCGGGCGTGAGCAGGGCGGCGGCGCCCATGTCGACGCCGGCGGCTATCAGGTCGAGGTACTCGCACCCGAAGCGCTCGGCCAGCGCGCGGGCGAGCTGGTCCTCGGTGACCGCGCTCTGGGCGAGCAGGACCTGGGCCAGCGGCCGGTGCTCGGTGCGTGCGGCCTCGCTGGCGGCGCGCACCTGGGCGGCGTCGGCGAACCCGAGCTCGACGACGACGTCCGCGAGGCCCCGGCGGGCAGGAGGAAGCGTGGCGGTGCCGTTCACCGTCGGGTCAGGACGCATGAGAGCGTGATCGACCGAATCGGTCCTCTCCTGGAGTCGAGGCCCGCCTAGCCGGACGGCTGGCTCGCCTCGTGTTCACGCAAGCAATCGTGCAGTTCGCAGGAAAATGCGCTACCTCGAGGTCCGATTTGCGTTGATGCGCGTAAGGTTTCCGCCCGACCCCCGCCGGGCAGTGCCGAATTCAAATGCCCTCCATAGGCCCGGAAAGCGTGCACGAGAACGTTCAGCGCCGCGTTTCGCGCGCGCCCGAGACGGCGCGCGCCGTCCCGCCACCGACCCCGCGCAGCGTGGGCGTCCTCGGCATCCCGCTGGCGCTGACCGACTACGACCACACGCTCGACTGGATCGACCGCAGCGTGGCGAGCGATACGCGCGGCTACGTGTGCGTGGCGGCGGTCCACACGGTGATGGAGAGCCAGGAGGACCCCGAGCTGCGCGCCGCGGTCCTCGGCTCCTCGCTCACGGTGCCCGACGGCCAGCCGCTCGTGTGGGCGATGAACGCGCTCGGCCACGACCTCTCCTCGCGGGTCTACGGGCCCGACCTGATGGACCATGCCTGCGCCCGCGCCGCGCGGACCGGCCAGCGCTTCTACCTCTACGGCGGGCGCAACCAGGGCGCGCTCGTGCAGCTCGCGCTGAACCTCCGCCGGCGGCATCCCGGCCTGCGGATCGTCGGCGGCTACTCGCCGCCCTACCGCGATCTCACCGACGAGGAGCGCGACGCGATCGCGCGGGAGATCGACCAGGCGCAGGCCGACGTGGTCTGGGTCGGGATCGGCGTGCCCAAGCAGGAGAAGTGGATGGCGAAGATGCGACCGCTGCTGAGCGCGCCCGTGCTGATCGGCGTCGGCGCCGCGTTCGACTTCCACGCGGGCCTCGTCCCCCAGGCGCCGGCGTGGATGCAGACGGCCGGCCTCGAGTGGGCCTACCGCCTCGCGCACGAGCCGCGCCGCCTCTGGCGCCGCTACGCCCGCCACAACCCCCGGTTCGTCGCGGCCTTCGGCCGCCAACTGCTCCGGCACCGCGCCCTCGGGCGCCGCTAGCGGCCGCCATGACCCCGGACGTCTCCATCGTCGGCCTCGGCCGCGTCGGCCTCCCCCTGGCGCTCTCGTTCGCCGACCGCGGACTGAACGTGCTCGGCGTCGACAACGACGCGGACCGCCTCGCCACCGTCGGCGAGGGGAGGATGCCCTTCGAGGAGACGGGCGCCGACGAGCTCCTCGCGCGAGTGCACGCCTCCGGCCGCCTCGAGCTGAGCGACCGCGTGCCCGACGCCGCCCGCGCCGAGTCGATCGTCCTCACGCTCGGCACCCCGTCGTTCTCGCACATCGAGATCGACATGCGCGACATCCGCTCGGTGCTCGACGACCTGCTGCCGGTGCTGCGGCCCGGGCACTCGATCGTCCTGCGCTCGACGATCGCCCCCGGCACGACGGAGTTCGTGGCCGGCTACCTCGAGCGCCGCCGGGACCTCAAGGCCGGCGAGGACGTCTTCGTCGCGCACGCGCCGGAGCGCATCGCCGCCGGCCGGTTCCTCGAGGAGATCGGCACGCTGCCGTGCATCGTCGGCGGCGTCGGCGAGGCGTCGACCGAGCGCGCGGCGGCGCTGTTCGAGGTCTTCGGCGCTCCGATCCAGCGCACGACGCCGGTGCAGGCCGAGCTCGCGAAGATCTGGACGAACATCCTGCGCTACGCCACGTTCGCCCTGCCGAACCTCCTGATGATGGACTGCGAGCAGTACGGCGCGAACGTGTTCGAGGTCATCGACCTGATCAACCGCGACTACCCGCGCGGCGGCATCGCGCTACCGGGCCTCACCGCGGGCACCTGCCTGCGCAAGGACTTCGCGTTCTCCGAGGAGCGCTCGCACGCCCCCGGCATGCTCCTCGCCGTCTCCCGCGTGAACGAGTCGGTGCCGCTCTTCCTCGTCGAGGGGATGAAGCGCCGCCTGGGGAACCTCCGCGGGCGGAAGGTCGCCGTCCTCGGCCTCGCGTTCAAGCGCGACACCGACGACGAGCGCGACTCCCTCGCCCACAAGCTCGTGCGGCTGCTCGAGCGCGAGCTGGCCGACGTCGTGCCCCACGATCCCCACGTCGAGACCGTGACCGCCTCCTTCGACGAGGCGATCGCCGACGCCGACGCCGTCGTGGTCGCCACGAACCACTCCGAGTTCTCCGGGCCCGGCGTCCTCAACGTCATCCGCGACTCGTCGGCCGCGGAGTGCCTGATCGTCGACCCCTGGAACGCGTTCGGGGCCGGCCAGGTGTTCGCCTACGTGGCGGAGCTCGTCGCGCTCAGCGCGTCGTAGCGGCCGGGAGCCGACGCCGCCGGTCAGTAGGCGGCGCGTTGCGCAAGTCCCAGCGCGTAGTCCGCCCACCACTGACCGGCAGCCGGACCGCCGTGGCAGGGACCGTCGGACTCGCCGGGGCGCTTGATCCACAGGTTGGCGTCCTGACGCGACACCCCGGTGTAGTCGCCGGGCCGCACGCCGAGCGCCCGGCCCGCGGGGTTGCACCAGTCGCCATCGGCGGCCGGGCCCAGTCCGTTGCGCGACGTGTCGATGACGAAGTGCTTGCCGTCGGTCAGCGACGCGACCTGAGCGCCGTAGCCTGCGTTGTCCGAGCTGGAGACGAAGTCGGAGGCGTTGAGGAAGAACCCCTGGGCGTCGGCGACCCCGGCGGCGCGCAGCCGTGACGCCATCTCGGCCGCCGGCTGCCAGTGCGCGTTGCCGCCGTCGAGGTACACGCTGACCCCCGAGTGAGCGGACAGCACCGCCACGGCGTCACGTAGCAGCGCGAGACGCCGGTCGCGGTCGACCGCCGACAGGCAGCCGATGCCGGCCAGGGCGTCGGGCTCGAGCAGCACCGCCGCGGTGCGCGTGCCGATGCCGTCAGCCAGCCCGCGGATCCACCCGCGGTACGCATCCTCGGAGGAGGCGCCCCCGGCCGAGTAGGCACCGCAGTCGCGCTGCGGAATGTCATAGGCGACCAGCGCCGGCACCTGGCCGGCGACCTGCGCGCGATCCATCAGCGCGCGAACGTCGGCGGCGATGTCGGTGTTCCAGCCGCCGAACCACTGCGCCTGCGGCTGGGCGGCGATCTTGTCGATCTGCGCGGCGTCCGCAGGTCGGCTCGCCCGCCAGGCGTCGGCCTGCCGGCGCGCTGCGCTGTCGGGGTCTACGTAGAAGCGCCTGCCGGCGAACGGCCATCCGGCGGTCGAGGAGATGGTGAGGGTGTCCAGGCGCAGGTTCCGGTCACAGCCCGGGCCGTTCGCGTCGTTGTCGAACGACACCGACACCGAGTGAGGGCCGTTGGTCAGCGCCACGTCGGCACCGGCGGTCGTCCACGTCGTCGAGCTGACCGGCCGGGTGAGCAGGGCACGCCCGTCGACCGTCACGGTCATCTGCGGGGCGCCCTGGCACTGATCGCCGCGAACCCGCACCACGAGTCGCCGCGCCGCGGTCGTCGTCACCGTGGTGGTGGCGGTCGCGTTGCTCCAGATCAGCAGCTCGCGCCCGCCGGACGCCGACGCCTCAGAGACCGGCATGCCGCCCCAGGACGGCAACGACATCGTCTCCGCCTCGACGACCGAGGTGGCGGCATGCGCGGCGCCGCTAGGCAACAGCAACAACATCACGGCAAACGCAACGATGAGCAGGAAAGGACGCGTCAGCGACAAGCGAGGCACGCGCCGAATATCGCACGCGCCGGCTCGGCGCTTGAGCGTCATTCCCGTGGACGGTAAGCGCACGGACTTCTCTCCGGCCGCGTGGCCCGTGTTGTCCATCCCCGACCAATCTCCGATCGCGCCAAGCGTTATCAGGGGTGCGCGGCTGCATGCCCGAAAGGCTTCTTACGCGCTGCGGTGAGGCGGATGCGCCGCCCCGCCCCCCGGTCGCGACCCGGGGGGCGGGGCTCGGCGGCTCATCCGGGCGAGGTCGAAGCCCCGCGGATAAGCTGCCCGTCCCATGCAACGAGTCCTGGTCACCGGGGGCGCCGGCACCATCGGCGCGGCGGTCGTGCGCCGCCTCCTGCGCGATCCGCGCTGGGAGGTGCGGGTCTCCGACCAGCGCCCCGCGCCGCAGTGGATGCGCGAGGGCTGCGAGGTCCACACCGGCGACCTGCGCGACATCGGCGAGGCCCGGGCGGCGACCTCCGGCTGCTCCCACGTCGTCCATCTGGCGGCGATCGTCGGCGGGATCGCGAACTTCCACAAGCTCCCCCACACCCTCACCGAGGTCAACAACGCCCTCTACAACGCGACGATCCGGGCCGCCCTGGATCACGCCGTCGAGCGCTTCGTCTACGTCTCCTCGAGCATGGTCTTCGAGCGCGCGACCGAGTACCCGACCACCGAGGGCCACCTCGGCGAGTGCCCGATCCCCCGCTCCGCCTACGGCTTCTCGAAGCTCACCGGCGAGGTCTACTGCCGCGCCGCCCACGACGAGCACGGCCTGCCGTTCACGATCTGCCGACCCTTCAACGCCTACGGCCCCGGCGAGATGCCCGACGACGAGCCGGGCATCGCCCACGCCGTCCCCGACCTGATCCGCAAGTGCCTCGAGGGCCAGCGGCCGCTCGAGATCTTCGGCACCGGCGAGCAGACCCGCACGCTCACGCACGTCGACGACATCGCCGACGGCATCGTCACCGCGATGGCCAGCGAGGCCGGGCTGAACGAGGACTTCAACATCTCGGCGAGCGAGGAGCTGACGGTCGCGGAGATCGCCGCCGTCGTCTGGGAGGCCTGCGGACTGCCCCCCGACGAGCTCGAGCTGAAGCCCCTCCCGAGCTTCCCGGTCGACGTCCAGCGCCGCTGGCCGAGCGTCGAGAAGGCCCGGCGCGTGTTGGGGTGGGAGGCGCAGATCGACGTCCGGGACGGGGTTGCGCAGACGGTTGAGTGGCTGCGGGAGCACGTGGCGGTGGAGGCCTGAGCCGCGATCCGTCCGAGGGCGAGCGCGCCCGCCTCGGCCGCATCTTCGGCGGCTACGCCGCCAGCACACGGAAGCGCGGCGCCTGGCGCGCGGACAACCCCGGCAACGTCGCGATCCGCCGCGAGCTGACGGACGCCGTCTTCGAGCTGGCCGGCGACGCGATCGCGGGCGGCGGTCCGATCCTCGACGTCGGCTGCGGGAACGGGTGGTGGCTCGCCGAGCTCGCCGAGCGCGGCGTCGCGCCGGGGCGGCTCCGGGGCGTCGAGCTGCTGGAAGCGCGCGCGGCAGCGGCCGCGGAGCGCGTCCCGA
>JAOPZQ010000313.1 GCA_025964075.1 Solirubrobacterales bacterium
CGTGGACGACCTCGGCGGTCGCGTACATGATCCGGTCACGCTGGTTGCGGGCCACCACGGCGGCGCTCAGCCCGTGTCGCCCGCGTGGGAGCGGCCCGGGCTTCGACGCCGAGGGCATCTGAGGCACGGTGCCGGCTGGAGGCGAAGCGGCGAGCATGGAGGCGGGGCTGGTGCTCCATCGTGGCTGGCCGGCGGGGGTGGCGTATGACTGGATCCAGCTCTCGAGGTCCTCGAGCAGCAGCGGCAGCTGGTCCGCGGACCCCGATCGCAGTCGCCGCGAGACGATCGCGCGCACCGCGCCGACGAGCGCGATCGCGGGCACGTCGAGGAGCATCTCGCCTTTCGGTGCCTCCCGCAGGAACTCCTCCACGGCGCGCTCGTACGCGTCCATCAGCCGCTCCCGTTCGGCGGGCATCTGCGCCCGATTGGCGAGACCCTCAATGAACACCATCCAGCCCGCCGCCGGGTTCTCCGTCACGGCGTTCAGCAGGTATTTGAGCGCCGCGTGTTTCGCGCGCGGGCGCTCAACGGTCCGCGACATGCTTTGCATCTGGCCGAGGACGCGTTCCCCGGCGTCGCGGTAGGCGGCGGCGAAGCACTCGTCCTTGTCGGCGAACTGCTCGTAGAACGTCGCGTTCGAAACACCGGCGTGCGAGGCGATGCCGGTGATGCTCACGTCGCTGTAGCCGTCCAGCACCGCGAGCTCGGTCATGGCACGGATCAGCCGGTCACGCTGGGTCGGCTTGGCCTTTTCCGCCAACAGCGGTTTCTGGGCCCGGCTCGGGGTCCGCCGACGGGTGGAGCGCAATGGACGTGGGCTTTCAGGCATTGACGACCGCCCGGCAGCATAGACGGTACGGCGAAATCAAACCACTATCGTTTTCTCTATTGCCTACCAACTTCTTACATCGGTCGACCGGCTCGGAGGGCTGGTCTGACCGCATCGGGCGCGATATCGCAACTGACGACGCCGCGCGGTCCGATTTCATTCGACCCTTGACAACGATACCAACGCGGTGTAAAAACTCCAGCGCACTACAGAACAATAAGCCGCTGACCGAGGAGCCGGCCCGTGCATCGGGTCGGAAGATGGGAGCGGAAGGGTCCAAGGAGCAGGGGGATTGATGCTGCATCGAATCGTCGTTGTGCTGGTGATGTTCGTCTCGCTGGGAGCGATCCCGGCCGCAGCATCGGCCGAAGCGTGTCCCGACGAAGGGCTGCGTGAACAGATCAACTCCAGTCGGCTTCCCGACTGCCGTGCTTACGAGCTCGTGACCCCGGGAGCCGACAAGCCGGGCAACGCGCTCGCGCTGCAGCAGAGCTTCATCTCAAACGACGGCAACAGGATCTCGTTCAAGCTCTACAACGCCCTGCAGGACGCCACCGTCTCGTTTGGGGGGTACGTAGCGACCCGGGGCGCTGGGGGCTGGGAGTCTCACAGCATCGGCAACCTGCCGGCCCCCGACCCGACGTCCAAGGCGGGCAACTTCAACGCCAACGTGAATGGGGCCTCCTCCGATGTGTCGCAGGCCTTCGTCGTCACCAACGGTGGGTCGGCGGCGAACAACCCTGTCTATGGAGCGTGGAGCGTCTCTCCCGACGGCAGCGCGAGCCTGCTGGCCGCGAACCCTCCAGGCGGCAGCGTTGAACAGGTCGGCAGCTCTCCCGACGGATCTCACGTAGTGCTGGCCGCCTATACCGAACCGCTCGCCCCGGTTCCAGGCGGTCCCTTGGAACCGGGGGCTGACGTCCTGTACGAGCATGTCGGCGGCGGTCTTCGCCTGATCAACGTCGATGACAGCGGCAATTTGCTCAATCCCTCTGGGGCGCGCTTCCCCAGCGACTCGAAGTACGGCGGTAACAGCGGCGCCTTCAACGCGATCTCAAGCGACGGATCTCGCATCTTCTTTTACTCGCAGCAGCCCGGTGAAACGCCGTCGCAGCCCAAGGACCAGCTCTACATGCGTGTGAACGGCTCGCACACCATCGAGGTCTCGGCTCCACAGCCTTCCGCGCCGCCCGGATCGCACGTGCATGCCACCTTTGCGGGGGCTTCGGCGGACGGAACCAAGGCCTTCTTTACGAGCTCCGGCCAGTTGACCGCCGACGCCACGGGGACGGGCCCGTTCCTCTACGAGTTCAACCTGCCCGTGGGCGCCGGGTCCGGCTCGCTCAGGCTCATCGCCGGCGTCGACCACCCGGTCTCCCAGGTCCTGATCTCAGACGACGCCTCCCACGTCTACTACCTGTCGGCGGACGGCGGCGGCAGCCTCTTCGCCTATCACACGACCGGTCCACAAGCCGGCCAGACGCACATGGTGAGCCAGGGTTTGGGCGATGTGAGCCTTGGTGGGGACACTAGGTTGATCGCGGAACTGGGGAGTAACCCGGAGCTGATTCCAGGCGAGGTGACTCCGGACGGCAACCACCTGCTCTTCACGTCCAACAAGCAGCTCACCGCGGGCGACACCAACACAGGTGCGCAGCTCTACAAGTTCGACGACTCCGCCAGCGGCGGATCGCTGACGCTGATCTCCACTGGTCCCGCCGCCCCCACCAGCATGTTCAACAGCGAGCTACTGGCGGCCAACTTCGAAGCCGTCGGGCAATTCGGTGACGGTCACTACCCTCCGGATGGCCTGCTCGTCCAGGACT
>JAOPZQ010000364.1 GCA_025964075.1 Solirubrobacterales bacterium
CCGCGCGCGCAGGTCCGCGACGGTGTCCAAGCCGCGCGCGGCCACATCCGTCGCGACCAGCAGGTCGGCCGTCCCGGCGCGCAGACGACCCATGACCCGGTCTCGCTGCTGCTGATCCATCCCGCCATGGAGCGCCTCGGCGCGGTAGCCGCGCCCGTTGAGCGTCTCGGCCAGCCGATCGACCTCGTCGCGCGTCCGGCAGAACACCAGCGCGGCCGCTGGGGCCTCGACGTCGAGCAGACGCCCCAGCGCCGCGGGCTTGTTCGCGCGCGGCACGACGTACGCCGTCTGGCGCACGCGCGGCGTATCGCCCGGCGCGTCGTCCTCGCGGCCGATCTCGATCCGCACCGGATCGTGGAGGTGACGCTCCACGATGCCGGCGATCCGCGGCGGCATCGTCGCCGAGAACAACACGGTCTGGTGTCCCCGCGGGGCGCCGTCGAGGATCGCCTCGATGTCCTCGGCGAACCCCATGTCCAACATCTCGTCCGCCTCGTCGAGCACGACGGCGTCGACGGCGCCGAGCCGGAGCGTTCCCCTCCTCAGATGGTCGACCGCCCGTCCGGGCGTCGCGACGACGATGTCGACGCCGCGCTCCAGCGCGCGCAGCTGCGTGCGGATCGGCTGGCCGCCGTAGACCGGCACCACCCGCACGCCGAGCCCGCGGCCGTACTTGTGCACCGCCTCGGAGACCTGCACCGCGAGCTCGCGGGTCGGCACGAGCACGAGCGCCGCGGGCTCGACCGCGTCGCGACGCCGCGGCAGGCGCTGGAGGATCGGCAGTGCGAACGCCGCCGTCTTCCCGGTGCCAGTCGCCGCCTGCCCGAGCAGGTCACGCCCCTGCACCAGCGGCGGGATCGCCGCGCGCTGGATCGGCGTCGGTTCCTCATAGCCGAGCTGGGTCAGGGCGAGCAGCAACTCCTCGCGCAGCGCGAGATCGGCGAAGGTGCATGGTCCGTCCACGCTTGGGCTGTCACCCCCAGGCCGCCTAGGAGCCGTCGCCGCTCCCGCCGTTGCCGGTGTCGCCGCGGCTCGCGACGGCCGCGGCCAGGTTGATGCCGAGGGCCGTAGCGAGGGGGTCGGCGGCGGCGACCATCTTGAACACGCCGACGTTGGGAGCGACGGCCGTCAGGACATCGGTGATCTCGTCGACCGAGGAGCCGGCGTCGAGCGCGGCCGTGACATGCAGCAGATACGACGCCTCGTCGCCGCCGACGCCGATCAACGCCGCCAGGTTCACCAGCGCGAACGTCCGTGCGTCGAGATCCGAGGCATCGACCGCCTCGGCGACGCGGATTGCGATGAGGTCGGCGATCGTGTCATCGTCATTGTCGGAGATGTGCTGCAGCCGATCGCGTTGCTCGTCGGTTGTCTGTGGGGCATCAGCTGACATCGGGAGCCTCCAATGGCTCGTTTGGATGGTCGTCGAGCGCGAGGTGACGGCGTCACCCGCCGTTCGACGAATGCGGTAGGCCGATCGCGAACTCGATCCAGCGCCTCTTGCCGATCGGCCGGACCTTGTCGCCACGCGGACTTCACCGTGCGGGGCATGCGCGACGCCGGCCTCGACTCGATCGCGGCTCACCGGAGGCTGACAGGCGGAGTCTCGCTCCTAGTCCCGGGCTTGCGCGTGCCGCGCGGCGTCCTAGTGCCACGAACGGTTGACCGAGACGCGGATCCGCGCATGCCGACGACGACAGAACGACGCTTTCGCAACCGCACAGACGCGGGGCGACTCCTCGCGGAGCGTCTGCGCGGGTACGGTGCTCGCAACGATGTCGTCGTGCTCGGCCTCCCGCGCGGGGGAGTGCCGGTGGCGTTCGAGATCGCCCGCGCGCTCGACGCGCCCCTGGACGTCTTCCTCGTCCGCAAGCTCGGCCTTCCCGGTCACGAGGAACTAGCGCTCGGCGCCATTGCGACCGGCGGCACGCGCATCCTGAACAAAGAGCTCATCGAGTCGCTCGACATACCTCCCGAGTGGATCGAAGCGATCGACGCCAAGGAGCGCCGCGAGCTCGAGCGGCGCGAGCGTGCCTACCGGGCGAACCGGCCGCCGCCCGACCTGTCGGGCAAGACAGTCGTGCTCGTGGACGACGGCCTCGCGACGGGGTCGACGATGCTCGCGGCCGTCGAGGCGGTCCGCGCCGAGGAGCCGGCCCGCATCGTCGTCGCGGTTCCGGTCGCCGACCCCGAGGTCTGCGCCGCGCTGCGCGAGGTTGCCGACGAGGCGGTGTGCCTGCGCACGCCGGAGTCGCTGGGGGCGGTCGGCCGCTGGTACGAGGACTTCTCGCAGACGACCGATGACGAGGTTCGCGACCTGCTCGCGGTGGCACGGCGGCCACCGCCGGCGCGCGGCCCGGAGCGCCTGCGCGAGCTGACCGGTGCCTCGGACGACTACGACTCCCTGATCAAGCGTGCGACAGACGCGCGCCTCGCCCTGATCGGCGAGGCGTCGCACGGGACGCACGAGTTCTACCGCGAACGCGCGGAGATCACGAAGCGGCTGATCGTCGAGCAGGGCTTCACCGCCGTCGCCGTCGAGGCGGACTGGCCCGATGCCTACAGGGTCAACCGCTTCGTTCGCGGTGAGGGCGACGACGAGCACGCGGAGCAGGCGCTCACGGACTTCGAGCGCTTTCCGGTGTGGATGTGGCGCAACACGGTCGTGGCCGAGTTCGTCGGTTGGCTGCGCGAATGGAACGACGCGCTACCCGGCGCCGCGCCGAAAGTCGGCTTCTACGGCCTCGACCTCTACAGCCTGCACCGATCGATGGACGCCGTCGTGAGCTACCTAGAGGAGGTTGACCCCGGTGCCGCCCGGCGCGCCCGCGAGCGCTACGCCTGCTTCGACCACTTCGGCCGCGACCCCCAGATCTACGCCTACGACGCCGGGATCTCCGGCGCCGAGCCGTGCGAGCAGCAGGTCGTCGAGCAGCTTCTCGAGCTGCGTCGCCTGGCGGCGGCGCGCACCGGGGGCGACGACCCCTTCTTCGCCGAGCAGAACGCCCGTCTGGTCGTCAACGCCGAGCGCTACTACCGCGCGATGTTCCGCGGCGGGGTGGCAAGTTGGAACCTCCGTGACCAGCACATGGTCGAGACGCTCGACGAGCTGATCGCCCACCTCGAGCGCACGAGCGGCGCGGCCAAGGTCGCTGTGTGGGAGCACAACTCGCATCTCGGCGACAATCGGGCGACCGAGGTCGGGCAGGCGGGGCAGCTCAACGTCGGCCAGCTCGTGCGCGAGCGCCACACGGACGAGGCCCTGCTCGTGGGGTTCACGACGTACACGGGCACCGTCACGGCGGCCTCGGACTGGGGCGGACCCGCCGAGCGCAAGCACGTCCGCCGCGCCCTGCCCGGGAGCTGGGAGGAGCTCTTCCACGAGGAGCGCCCGTCGGCGTTCCTGGTCGACACGGCAGGACTTCATGGGCGCCGGCTGGAGCGCGCGATCGGCGTCGTCTACCGGCCCGAGACCGAGCGCATCTCTCACTACTTCCACGCACGCATCGCCGAACAGTTCGATGCCGTCATCCACCTCGACGAGACGCACGGGGTCGAGCCGCTCGAGCGCACCAGCCTGTGGGAGCGTGGCGAGCTGCCCGAAACCTATCCCTGGGGCGTCTGACGGCACACGAGACGGTCATCGAAAGGACCGTCGAGATCCCTGCGGACGGGGTCACGCTCGAGGGCGACCTCACCGTGCCGCCTGATGCGACTGGCATCGTGGTGTTCGCCCACGGCAGCGGCAGCGGGCGCTTCAGCCCTCGCAACCGCGCGGTCGCCGACGTCCTGGTGCGAGCCGGCCTCGCCACGATGCTCATGGACCTGCTCACTCCGCGCGAGGAGAGCGTCGACCTCCGCACCCGGCACCTGCGATTCGACATCGGACTTCTGGCCCGCCGGGTGATCGCCACGATCGACTGGCTGCCCGCCGCGCTCGCCGAGGACCTCCCGGTCGGCTGCTTCGGAGCGAGCACGGGAGCCGCGGCCGCGCTCGTCTCGGCCGCCGAGCGCCCACACCGCGTGGGTGCTGTCGTGTCGCGTGGAGGGCGTCCGGATCTCGCCGGCGAGGCGTTGCGGCGTGTCACCGCGGCGACCCTCCTCATCGTCGGCGGCAACGACCCCGAAGTCATCCGGCTCAACCGGCAGGCCATGCTCGCTCTAGCCGGTGAAAGCCGGCTGGAGATCGTGCCCGGAGCTACTCATCTCTTCGAGGAGCCCGGGGCCCTCGAGCGAGTCGCGCGCCTCGCCCGCGACTGGTTCCTGCAGCACCTCGGCGGGCGGTCTGACGCACAGGTGGGCTCGGCCCAGTAGCCGAGCAGCCTTGCCCTACTCCGAGCGCACGCTGTGCCGTGCGGGTCGGCCCGGTGCGAGGTGGGCGCTCGCGTTCAATGGTTGGATTGGGGCCGGCGACGCGTCCGAGTCCCCGACGCGCTCGACACGCTCCTTCGGCCCGGCCCAGGGTGGGCCGGATGAACGTGCGATGCATGCGACGCCGTGGCAATCTGACCACGGTGACCGGGATCGAGACGTCGAGTCCAAGACGGACGCCATCCGGTCCGGATTGGTCTGCTGATCA
>JAOPZQ010000523.1 GCA_025964075.1 Solirubrobacterales bacterium
GCGGCCGGACTCACCTACGCGCTCGCCGACGGCCGCGCGCTGCCCGACGCGCTGAACCTCGCCGCCCGCTCCGGCGCGGCCTGCCTGAGCGGCCGCGGGCCGTACGCGGGGCAGCTGGAGTCAAGCGGGATTGAGGAAAAAGGGGTCTGACCCCCTTTTCCTGGGTCTCGCCCCTTTGGCCGGTACGATCGCTCCACATGGGGCCGCTGATTCCCGACGACGGCCCCCGCGGCGCCCGCGTACGGCGCCGTGCGCGGGGAGTCGCCGTCGAGCTGGTCGTCTTCCTGCTCGTCACCGTGCTCGCGCCGGTGCTCCTCCTCGGCGCGGCGCTGGCGGACCTGGCGCTCTGGCTGAAGCGCCGCAAGCCGTGGATGGCGGTGCGCCTGCTCGCGATGCTGTGGTGGTTCCTGCTCGGCGAGCTCTACGGACTCCTCGGCCTGCTGGCCATCTGGGCGTCCTCCCGGGGCCGGGACAGCCTTCGCCGGCGCGATCGCGTTTATCGCCTCAAGCGCCGGTGGCTCGGGAGTCACCTCGCGGGTATCCGCGCGCTGTTCCGCCTGCGGTTCGTGGTCGAGGGCCTCGAGCTCGCCGGGCCCGGGCCGGTCCTCGTCCTGATCCGCCACGCGATCATCATCGACAACGCGCTCCCCGACGCCATTGTCGGCCGCGCTCATGGGCTCGGCTTCCGGTTCGTCATCAAGCGCGAGCTGCAGCTGCTGCCGACGATCGACATCGGCGGCCGCTGGGTGCCGACGCTGTTCGTCCGTCGCGCGTCCGGGGACGCGGCCGCGGAGCTCGACCGGATGCGCGCCCTGAGCGTCGACCTGACGCCCCGCGACGGGTTGCTGATCTACCCCGAGGGCACGCGCTGGACCGCCGAGAAGCTCGCCCGCGCCCAGGAGATCATCGCCGAGCGCCAGCCCGAGATCGCGCCGCTCGCCGCGGGCCTCCGCCACGTGCTGCCGCCACGACTCGGCGGCACGATCGCGCTCCTCGAATCGGCGCGCGACGCCGACGTCGTGGTGTTCGGGCACGTCGGCCTCGACGGCTTCGAGTACGTGAGCGACATCTGGTCCGGCGGTCTTGTCGGCACGACGGTCAAGCTGAAGTTCTGGCGGTTCCCGGCGGACGAGGTGCCAGGCGACCGGGACGAGCTGATCGCCTGGCTCTACGCACGCTGGCAGGAGCTCGACGACTGGATCGCCGAGACGCGCTCGGGGCTCAGGCCGGCGCCGCCGCCGGCTCGGCCAGCGCCTCGGCCGGGGCCGTTCGTCCCCGGATGAGGTCGGCGGCGCGCTCGGCGACCGCGATCACCGGCGCGTTCGTGTTCCCGCGCGGGACCGTCGGCATCACCGAGGCGTCGACGACGCGGAGCCCGTCGACGCCCTGGACACGCAGCTCGTCGTCGACCACCTGGCCCATCGAGCACGTGCCGACGGGATGGTAGATCGTCTGGGTGTACGCGCGGAGGTGGGCTCGCAGGTCCTCCTCCGAGTCCGACGCGGGAATCTCCACCGGCGTCTGGCAGTAGGGCGCCAGCGCCGCCGTCGCGCCGAACGCGACCACGTGGCGCAGTCCCGCGACCATGCTCTCGACGTCGCTCTCCTCGGCGTAGTAGTTGTGGACGATCGCCGGCTTCGACGACGGCTCGGCGGAGCGGATGAGGACGCTGCCGCGGCTCGCCGGCTTGACCAGGCAGACGGAGATGATCATCCCGTTGTCGGTCGTCGGCGCGAGGCCCTCCTCGAGGAACAGCGCCGGCAGGATGTGGAACTGGATGTCCGGCGCTGGGAGGTCGTCGCGGGTGCGCAGGAAGCCGCCCGTCTCGGCGGCGTTCGACGTCAGCGGCCCGACACCCTCGGCGAAGCGCGCCAGGTTCTCCTCCGTCATCGCCTCGGCCAGCGAGCCCGTCCGGTCGGTCGTCCACTGCGCGCCCGCCGCCGGGTGGTCGTGCAGGTTCTGCCCGACCATGGGGTTGTCGACGACGACGGGGATCTCGAGCAGCGTCAGGAGCTCGGCGGGGCCGATGCCCGAGAGCTGGAGGAGCTGGGGCGAGTTGTAGGCGCCGCCGGCGAGGATGACCTCGCGCTCGGCGCGGAACTCGAGCGGCTCGCCCAGGCGATCGCCGGCGACCCCGACCGCGCGGCCCCCGTCGAGGAGCACTTTGTGGACGAGCAGGTCCGTCTCGACGGTGAGGTTCGAGCGCTCCATCGCCGGGTGCAGATAGGCGACCGCGGCGGAGCAGCGCTTCCCGTCGCGTTGGGTCAGCTGGTAGTAGCCGAAGCCGTCCTGCTCGCGCCCGTTGAAGTCGGGGTTGCGCGGCAGGCCGCGCTCGTCGACCGCGGACATGAACGAGTCCATCCACGGGTGCCGCGAGCGGCCCTCGGACACGGTCAGCGGGCCGCCGACGCCGTGATAGGCGTCCGCGCCGCGCTCGTTGTCCTCGGCCCGCTTGAAGTACGGGAGGAGGTCGTCGTAGCCCCAGCCGGCGTTCCCGAGGTCGCGCCACTCGTCGTAGTCGGCGCGGTGACCGCGGATGTAGATCATCGCGTTGATCGAGGAGGAGCCGCCGAGCATGCGGCCGCGCGGCAGGTAGACCCGCCGGCGGTCGAGACCCGGCTCGGGCGTCGTCGAGTAGTCCCAGTCGACCCGCGTCTTGAACAGCTGCGCGAATGCGAGCGGCACGTGGATGTTCTCCATCGAGTCCGGCGGACCGGCCTCGATCAGGGCCACCTTCACGTCGGGATCCTCGGATAGCCGCGCGGCGAGCACACACCCCGCCGACCCGGCGCCCACGATCACGTAGTCGTACGGCACGCTGGTCTCCTCTCTCGCGTCCCGCCATCCTCGCGGCCCGGGACCCCTACGTCAATGCCGGGAACCCATAGTGCACGGGAGGTGTAAGAGGGCATGAGAACGCCACGCCGGACACTCGCCACGGTGCTCGCGGTCGCCGGGGTGCTCGCGCTCGCCCCCGCCGCCACGGCCAAGGACGGCGTCGCGCTCTCGCCGGCCCTGAGCTCGCTGAAGCCGGGCGCGGGGACCGACGTGAGGCTCTTCGTCTTCGGCGTCCGGCGCCATGACCGCGAGGTCGTACCGGCGCCGCGCGCCGGGGTTCGCGCGGTCGTCGTGCTCCGGCCGCTCGACGGCGGCCGCGCGCTCCGCTTCCGCTCCACGCCGCTCGACCGCACCTCCGGC
>JAOPZQ010000524.1 GCA_025964075.1 Solirubrobacterales bacterium
AGGCCGACCGCGGCGAGCAGCGGCACGGCCACGAGCGCCAGCCACGCGAGGCCGTGCGCCGCACCCGACGCCGCGCGGATCGCGAAGATCACCCCGACGATCGAGGCCAGCGGGACGAGCGCCCACCACCGGCTGCGAAGGCGCTCGGGCAGCCGGATGGCGTCGCCGCGCGGCAACGCGACGGTCGCGGCCTGCGCCGCCAGCAGGACGCCGTCGGAGGCCCAGAACGGGAGCACCCCATCCAGGCTACCCCGCGGAGGACCCGGTTCAGTTGGCGATGACGAGGATGACGGTGCCCACTCCGAGCACGGCCGTCGCCCATACGAACGCGGCCATCGCGCCGGGAGCGGGCGTCGAGTAGCCGCCGGCCCGTACCGCCTCGTCGACCTCCCGCCGGCGCCGACCGCCGTAGGCGACGAGGGCGATGCCGAGCAGGGAGTAGCCGACGCCGACGACCACGTACGGCCACCGGTGATGCGTGTTCGAGACCTCCGGGACCACCTTCCCCACCCCCAACGCGACGGCCATCGCGGCGAGCCCGGTGCGCAGCCACGCGAGCCAGGTCCGCTCGTTGGCGAGCCAGGTGCGGCGGGTCGCGTCGGGCGCGAGGTCGTCCTCGGGCACGGCCCCTACATCGACTCCGGCGCCGCGACCCCGAGGAGGTCGAGCGCCCGAGCGATCGTGCGCTGCGTGGCGACCGACAGCGCGATGCGGAACGACTCGAGCTCCTCCGGCTCGGCCCCGACCACGCGGCAGTCGCGGTAGAACGCGGTGAAGTCCTGCGCCAGCTCGAGCGCGTACGCGGCGAGGCGGTGCGGCGTCCGGCGCGCCGCCGCCTCGGCCACCTCGTCCGGGAACGCGAGCAGCCGCTTGATCAGCGTGCGCTCGGTGGGATGGAGCTCGACGCACGTCTCCGCCGCGAGCGCGCCCGCGACGCGCTCGTCCCCCGCCTTCGCGAGCATCGAGGCGATCCGCGCGTGCGCGTACTGGACGTAGTAGACCGGGTTCTCGTTCGACTCCGAGCGCGCGAGGTCGAGGTCGAGGTCGATCGTCGTGTCGTTGGAGCGGGAGATGAGGAACCAGCGGGCGGCGTCGACGCCGATCTGATCGAGCAGTTCGTCGAGGGTGACGAAGTCGCCGCGTCGCTTGCTCATCGACGTGGTCTCTCCCGCCTCCACGATATGGACGAACTGGAGGATCGGGGTCTCGAGCAGGTCCGGGTCGTGCCCCAGGGCGGCGAGGACCGCGCGCAACCGAGCGATGTAGCCGTGATGGTCGGAGCCGAGCGGGTTGATCAGCCGCTCGAACCCGCGCGCGAGCTTGTCCGCGTGGTAGGCGATGTCCGCGGCGAGGTAGGTGAAGTTGCCCGTCGAGCGCTCGACGACGCGGTCCTTGTCGTCGCCGAACGTCGTCGTGCGCAGCCACAGCGCCCCGTCGGACCGGTACACGTGGCCCGCCTGCTCGAGCTGGGAGAGCGCCCGCTCGATGGCCGACGGGGAGCCCTCGTGCAGGCGGCGCTCCGAGAACCACGAGTCGAAGTGCACGCCGAAGCGCTCGAGCGCCGCCTCGATGCGCGCGAGCAGACGCTCGACGCCCGCCGCCGCGAGGTCCTCCGGAGAGCGCTCCGCGGCGTCGGGGATCTCGGCCGCGAGGTCGCGGACGTACTCCCCCTGGTAGCCGTCCGGGGGCATCTCCTCACCGCGGGCGCGCGCGCGGATCGAACGCCCGAGGTTGAGGATCTGCGTGCCGGCGTCGTTGAAGTAGTACTCGCGCTTCACCTCGTGGCCATGGAAGGCGAGGATGCGGCACAGCGCGTCGCCGTACGCGGCATGACGTCCGCTGGCGGCGGTCAGCGGCCCGGTCGGGTTCGCGCTCACGAACTCGACGAGCATCCGTTCCGGCCTGCTGGCGCCGCCCGCGCCGTAGCCCTCCCCGGCGGCGAGCACCTCGGCCACCGCCGCGCGGTACCAGTCGTCGGTCAGGAAGAGGTTGAGGAAGCCGGGCCCGGCGACCTCGTAGTGCTCGAGCGCGCCGCCGAGTCGCTCGGTCAGCGTTCCCCCCAGGCGCTCGGCGATCGCCCGCGGCTGGTCGCGGAGCACCGGCGCCAGCAGCATCGCGGCGTTCGTCGAGTAGTCGCCGAAGCCCTCCTTCTTCGGCCGCTCGAGCGACGGCGCCGCGCCGTGCCCGCCTTCGTTGTCCGCGCGGACATCGGCGGAGGCCGCCTCGACGGCGGCCCTGAGGTCGGCCAGCGAGCTCATCACGCGCCGACCCCGGCGGGCTGGAAGAGGTGCTCGAGCCGCTCGAGCGTGCGCGGGGTCCCCAGGGCCACCAGCCGCTCGCCCGCACGGAGCACCGCGTCGGCCGGCGGCGAGGGCTCGAGGCGGCCGTCGGACTTGCGGATCCCGACGACCAGCGCGCCCCCGCGGATGTCGCCGACCGTCTTCCCCACGCCCTGGCAGCCTTCCGTTATCTCGATCTCCTCCAGGCGGTACTCCGTCGAGACGTCGACAGCGTTGCCGACCTGCGGATGCAGCGCGAGCCGGGCCATCTCCGACCCGCTCGACTTGTACGGCGAGATCACGCGGTCGGCGCCGGCGCGCTTGAGCTTCTTCTCCGAGTCCTCCACGGACGCCCGCGCGATCACGAGGATGTCCGGCCGTATCTCCTTCGCGGTCAGCGTGATGAAGATGTTCTCGGCGTCCGAGTCGACGCACGCGATGACCGCCTGCGCCCGGTCGATCCCGGCCTGCAGCAGGATCTCGTCGTCCGCGGGCTGGCCCTCGAGGAAGCGGACGCCGACGCCCGCCGCCAGCTCCCGGTTCTCGGGGTTGTCGTCGATGACGACGTAGCGCGCGTTGGCCGCGCGGAGGTCGCGCGCGACCTGGCGGCCGACGCGGCCGAAGCCGCAGATGATGTGGTGGTCGGTCAGGGCGTCGATCATCTTCTGAGCACGGCGGTGTTCGAGCAGGTCGCCGAGATGGCCGGCGACGAAGAACTCCGTGACCGTCACCAGGCCGTAGAAGAGCGTACCGACGCCGAGCACCTCGATCACGATCTTGAGCACCTGCCCGCCGGTGCTGCTGGGATTGGGGATCGAGCCGGTGGTCACCGCCGTGTCGAGCGTCCACTCGAGCCCGTAGCCCACGGAGACGCCCTCGACGAGGACGAACCCGATCGTCCCGGCGACGAGGAGGCCGGCGACGAGCAGCCCCAGCACCGAGAGCCGGCGCAGGAACGGAGCGAGCTCCTCGCGGGCGCGCACGTCAGTAGTGGTAGGGCTCGCCGGCAAGGATCTTGTGCCCGCGGTAGAGCTGCTCGAGCAGGACTACGCGGGCGAGCTGGTGGGGCAGCGTCAGCGCTCCGAGCGAGTAGCGGTGGTCGACGCCGTCGAGGTCGAGGCCCATCGGGCCGCCGACGACGAAGCACAGATCGCGCCCGCTCATCCGCCGGTCCTCGAGGAACCGCGCGAACGCGACCGAGTCGAGCTGATGGCCGCCGCGGTCGAGCAGCGAGACGAAGGCTCGATCCGGCAGCCGCCGGGCGACGTGCTCGTTCTCGCGGACCTCGATCAGCTCGAGGCGGGCGTGGCCGGCGATCAGCTTGCGGTAGTGCTCGACGTCGTCCGAGAACGGCGGGCGCAGGCGACCGACCGCGACGACGCTGATGCGCATGGATGCGATACTAGATCGCAGATGGAGGACGAGAGCGGCCCCGAGCGCCACTACAACATCCACTTCTCCCCGGAGATGATGGCGGGCGTCTACGCCAACTTCGCGAACGTCTCCTCCTCCGACTACGAGTTCACGATCACCTTCGCGCGTGTCGACCACGAGGTCGACGACGAAGAGGTGCCCGGTGTGGTGGTCACGCGCGTGACCTGCTCGCCCCGGTTCCTCCGCGAGCTGATCGACGCGCTCGAGGACTCCTACTCCAAGTGGCGCACGCGCGAGGGCATCAAGAACCTGCCCGAGCTCGGCGAAGAGCAGGGCTGACGCGGGGTTCCGCCGAATCCCGGGCTTGACGCGCGTCCGGTGAAGGGAAGTAGGATCGCGCCGACGCCGGGAGAGGGTCGCCATGCGCCTTGCTGTCATCTCCGATATCCATGGGAATCGCCAGGCGCTGGAAGCGGTGCTGAACGACGTCACGGCCCAGGAGGTCGGCGAGATCTGGTGTCTGGGGGACATCGTCGGCTACGGCGCCTCCCCCGACGAGTGCTGTGACCTCACGCGCGAGGCCGCGCACCGGATCTGCCTCGTCGGAAATCACGACATGGCGGTCCGCGGCGACCTGCCGCTCGACGAGTTCTCCCGCGGCGCCGAGCTCGCCGCCCGCTGGACCCAGGAGCACCTGCGCGAGGACAACCTGTCCTATCTGCAGGCGCTCGAGCCGCTCGAGCTCGGCGAGGACGTCGGCCTCTATCACGCCAGTCCCCGCGATGCCGTGTGGGAGTACGTGCTCTCGCCGCTCCAGGCCGAGCTCTGCCTGGACGTCCAGAAGCACCGCGTCTGCCTCGTCGGGCACTCGCACGTGGCGCTGTCCTTCTCGCGCCAGAACGGCGAGGCCGCCAGCGGCCAGACCCGGCCGGAGGGCAGCGAGATCGACATCACGACCGGCGAGTGGATCCTCAACCCCGGCAGCGTCGGCCAGCCCCGTGACGGCGACCCCCGCGCGGCCTGGCTCCTCCTCGACACCGACCGCTGGACCGCCACGTTCAAGCGCACCGAGTACGACATCGCCGGCGCCGCGGCGGCGATCCGCGCCGCGCACCTGCCGGATTCGCTGGCGGAGCGCCTCGGGTACGGCCAATGACCCTCGAGGAAGCCGTCCGCTCGTGATCCGGCCTTGCCCCTACGGACCGCCCTCGAGTCGTCCGGCTGGCTAGCATCGGGGGCGTCCTCATGCGTCACCCTCTTCGCATGCTCGGCGCGTTGCTGCTCGGCGGCGCGGCGGCCCTCCTCGTCTCCTGCGGGAGCTCCAACGGCCTCCTGTCCTCGAGCGACGGCAGCAAGCTCAGCAGCGACGTGGACGGCGTCTCGTCCGCCGTGGCGGCGCAGAACTGCGGCGCGGCGGGGCAGCGCGCGTCGCAGCTCCGCGACGACGTCGCGGCGCTGCCGAACACGGTGGACAACAAGCTGTTGCAGGCGCTGAGCGACGGGGCGAAGACGGTCAGCTCCCAGGCGTCGCGGGCGTGCAGCAACCCCTCCACCACCCAGCAGACGCTGCAGACCCAGACCCAGACGACGACCACGACGCCCCCGCCCACGACGCCGACGAAGACGACGCCGCCCCCGACCACTCCGACTAACCCGCCGCCAACAGAAACCGCGCCCACCGGGACGGGTACCTCTCCCAACGGGGGCGCCGGCCCAGCCAACGGAGCCGCCGGCGGCGGCGGCGGCGCCCAGGGAAGCGGTTGATCTAACTCGATGAACGCCACGACCATCGCCGGCCGGTACAAGCTCGAAGGCCGCCTCGGCGTCGGCGGGATGTCGACCGTCCACCTCGCCTTCGACGACCGGCTGGAGCGTCACGTGGCGATCAAGCTCCTGGCCGAGCACCTCGCCGACGACCCCACGTTCGTCTCCCGCTTCCGGCGCGAGGCGCTCGCCGCCGCGCGCCTCGTGCACCCCAACATCGTCCAGGTCTTCGACTTCGGCTTCGACGAGGAGTCGGGCCAGCACTTCATCGTGATGGAGCACGTGACCGGGCAGTCGTGCGCGGCGCTGCTGCGCGAGCGCGGGCACCTCGACGTCGAGGAGACCATCGACATCCTCCGCCAGGCGTGCCGCGGCCTCGACTACGCCCACCGGAACGGCGTCGTCCACCGCGACGTCAAGCCGGGCAACCTCCTCAAGTCCGACGACGGCAACGTCAAGCTCGCCGACTTCGGCATCGCCAAGGCGACCGAGCAGTCCTCGATCACGCAGGTCGGGTCGGTCCTCGGCACCGCCGCCTACCTCGCGCCGGAGCAGGCGCGCGGGACCGAGGCCGGGCCCGCGTCCGATCTGTACTCGCTGGCGGTCGTCGCCTACCAGCTGCTCTCCGGCCGCCTCCCCTACGAGGCGTCGTCGCTGTCCGAGCTCGTCGTCAAGCAGCAGCGCGAGGCGCCGACGCCGCTCGAGCAGCTGAACCCCGACGTCCCGCCGACGCTGGCGCACGCGATCGAGTACGGCCTGGCGATCGATCCCCGCAGCCGCCCGGCCGACGCCGCCGCGTTCGAGCAGGCGATCGCCGCCGGCGCGCGCGGCGAGGACCCCGTCGGCCCGGACGACGCGACGCGGGCGATCCCCGACACCGCGGCGACGAGCCTGATGGCCGAGCAGCAGACGGCGTCGACGCGGGCGCTCCGCGGCGTCCCGG
>JAOPZQ010000423.1 GCA_025964075.1 Solirubrobacterales bacterium
GCGCCGGCGCCGACGCCGCCGAGGGCGATCAGCGCCTCGCGGCGGCGCAGGACTGAAGGACCGGCTTCTGGATCCATGCGGCTTCCTTTCAGGATTGCGACGTGATCACGGGGGCGGGGGAGGAGGAGGTCGTGGTCGAGCTCGTCCCGGAGGAGCCGGACGAGGTCGAGCCGGACGACGACGACGTGCTCGCGGCGGTGGGCGCCTTGGTGGTCGTGGTCGCCGTCTTGGCGAGCGCGGGATCGTGGCCGGTGATCAGCTGGGTGCCCATGACGGCCCAGACGGCGACGAAGACGCCCACC
The DNA here is from genome assembly GCA_025964075.1 of Solirubrobacterales bacterium. Taxonomy (GTDB): domain Bacteria; phylum Actinomycetota; class Thermoleophilia; order Solirubrobacterales; family Solirubrobacteraceae; genus JAOPZQ01. The sequence continues at coordinate 303 of JAOPZQ010000423.1, forward strand.
GCGACGCCGGTCACGCGCCGGCGCACCAGGCGGATGCGGCGGCTCCGTGCCTCGAGGCGCGCCCGGGCGAGCTCGCGGGGGGTCAGACGAGTCGAATCAGGAGCAGGGGAGTTCGGGGTCATGTCGTGCAGGATGGACGCCGGTCCTTTTTGCGAGGTGTGAACGCGATAAGCACGGCGTAATGAGTCATCGGAGCCGGTCGCCGCCGCCGGGCGCGGGCTCGCGGGCACGCGTCGTCACAATTCTCTTATGCCGCTGCCACGATCCGCTTCGACGCCCCCCCGATCCTCGTAGCATGCTCGGGAAGGCTGTTCGATGAGGGTCCTGGTGATCGAAGACGACACGTCGGTGCGCGACGCCCTGCGGCGCGCGCTGATGCTGGGCGGCTGGGAGGTGGACGAGGCGGAGAACGGCAGCACGGGCCTGTACAAGGCGCTCGGCTCCTCGCCCGACGTGATCGTGCTCGACGTCGGCCTGCCCGACGTCGACGGCCTGCAGGTGTGCCGCACGCTGCGCGACGGCGGCAACCGCACGCCGGTGCTCATGCTCACGGCGCGGGTCGAGGTGCCCGACCGGATCGCCGGCCTCGACGCCGGCGCCGACGACTACCTCGTCAAGCCCTACGACGTCGGCGAGCTCCAGGCCCGGCTCCGGGCCCTCGTGCGCCGCAACGTCGAGGGCGCCGACGGTCACGTCCTCCGCTTCGCCGACGTCGAGCTCGACCCCGACCAGCATGTCGCCCGCGTCGGCGACCGCGTCGTCGACCTCACGCGGACCGAGTTCAAGCTGCTCGAGCTGTTCATGCTCAACCCGCGCCGCGTGCTCTCGCCGCAGGTCATCTACGACCGGGTGTGGGGGTACGACTTCGGCCCCGAGGGCAACGCGCTCCGCGTCTACGTCGGCTACCTGCGGCGCAAGCTGGAGGCCGAGGGCACCCCCCGCCTGATCCAGACGATCCACGGCGTGGGCTACGTCCTGCGCGAGTCGTGAGTCTGCAGCGGCGTATCGCGGCCGCCGTCGCGCTCGGCGTGACGCTCGTCGTGGCGGTGCTGTCGGTGATCGAGTACGCGAGCGTGCGCTCGCACCTGCGCGGGGAAGTCGACGCGACGTTGGCGGTGAGATCGCAGGTGTACCTCCAGCGCCACAACGGAGGACCGGAGGGCGGCCCCGGCGGACCGCCGGGCGCGGGCTTCCCGGCGGGGGGTGGAAACCCGCCGGACCGCCAGCCCCAGGACGCCTTCGGCGGCGCCACGGGTCGCGTGCAGGTCGTCAATCCGGATGGGTCGGTGTCCGTCCCGGGCGGCGGCACGGCGCTCGTCCCCGTGACCGCCCGCGCCAAGGCCGTCGCTCAGTCCGGCCGTGGCCGGTACTTCTCCGACGTCACCGTCAAGGGCCATCACCTGCGTGTCCTCACCGTCGCCGATCCGATCGACCATCACGCGATCCAGGTCGAGCTGCCCCTTACCCAGGTCGACCACGAGCTCGACCAGCTCCTCGTCGTGTTCCTGATCGCGATCGTTGCGGGCATCCTCGTCGCCGCAGCGCTCGGCGGCCTCATCGGTCGCGCCGCCCTGGCGCCGATCCGCCGCTTCACTCGCCGGACCGAGACCGTGAGCGACGTGCTCGACGGCTCCCAGCGCCTCGAGGAGGGCGGGCCGATCGAGCTCGCGCGCCTCGCCGCCAGCTTCAACCGCACGCTCGAGGCCCTCGAGCGCTCGGTCCAGGCCCAGCGGCACCTCGTCGCCGACGCCTCGCACGAGCTCCGCACGCCGATCGCCGCGCTGCGCTCGAACATCCAGATCTTCCTCGACAGCGGTCGGCTGCCCCCGGCCGAGCGCGTGAGCCTGCAGTCGGCGATCGTCGCGGAGCTCGACGAGCTGACGCAGCTCGTGGCCGACGTCCTCGAGCTCGCCCGCGGCAGCGGGCCCGGCGAGGGCGCCGACGAGCTCCGCCTCGACGTCGTCGTCCAGGACGCGATCGAGCGCACGCGTCGTCGCGCGCCCGACCTCGAGTGGCAGGTCGAGCTCGAGCCGACGACGATCGAGCACGACCACGACCGCGTCGGCCGCGCGGTCATCAACGTCCTCGACAACGCCCGCAAGTGGAGCCCCCCGGGCGGCCGCATCGACGTCCGCCTCGCCGGCGGGACGCTGTCCGTCCGCGACCACGGCCCCGGCTTCGGGGCTGAGGACCTGCCCCACGTCTTCGACCGCTTCTACCGCGCGCCCGGAGCGCGCGCGATGTCGGGCTCAGGCCTGGGCCTCGCGATCGTGCGCCAGG
>JAOPZQ010000532.1 GCA_025964075.1 Solirubrobacterales bacterium
ACAGCGTCGCCACCGTCGGCCGTCCGCTGACCTCGAGCAACGTCCTCGCCGGGCCGAGCCAGGTCGGCGAAGGCGGCATGGGCGGGCCGTCAGGGGTCGGCGGTCCGCCCACCTCCTTCGGCGCCGCGGGGGCTCGTCCCGCCGGAGCGCCGACCGGCGCCCGCCCGACCGGCGGCGGCATGGGCGGCGGCGGCGGCGCCACGGTGAGCACCGCGCTCATCCGCTACCTCGAGGCCAACCAGGGCTCGGCGAAGTACCTCGTCGCCGCCACCTCGTCGCATACGACTGCTCCGATCATCATCGCCACGGGCAAGGCCGTTGTGACGATCGGCGGCTTCAGCGGCACCGACCCCGCCCCGACCGTGTCCCAGCTGGCGGCGATGGTCGCCAACGGGGAGCTCCGCTACGTCCTGCTCTCCGGCGGCGGGATGGGCGGCGGACCCGGAGGCGGTAGCTCCTCCTCGGCGCTCCAGGCCTGGGTGAAGCAGCACGGCACGGTCGTCACCGGTGTGAGCACCAGCGGCGGCACGCTGTATCGCGTGAGGGCGTGAACGGAGCCGCCGTCTAGGATGAGGCCGTCGAGCGCCAGGCTCGGCACCCTCCCGCGGAGCAGTTCCGGCCGTGTCGCGGCGAAGGTACACGCGACGAAAGGCTCCGCCCCATGCGCCGTACCGCTTTGTCCCTCGGCGCGTTCGCGGCCGCCGCGCTCGCCCTGCCGGCCACCGCCGCGGCCACCGACTACTGCGTCCTGCCGGCGAGCAGCTGCACCGCGCCGCACACTTACCCCGCCACGGGCGCGGGCGTCCAGTCCGCGCTGGACGCGGCCGGCGCGGCCAACGACTCGGACAAGGTGTTCCTCGGCGCCGCGAGGTACACATCCCCCACGACCAGCGGCTTCGCGTACGTCCATCTGAGCGCGCCGGTGGAGCTGATCGGCGCGGGCACCGGTGCGACGACCCTCGCCGCGCCGCAGACCTCCATCCAGTCCCTCAACTTCAGCAGCACCGCAAGCGCGATCGTGCGCGACATGACGATCGACCTGCCCTACAAGACCTCGGGAGGATTCCCGACCGCGCTGCGCGTGCTGGGCGCGACGGCCCGCAACGTGGCGGTCGTGACCGATCCCACCGCTCCGGCGAACACCTACGGGGCCAACGCGGTCGAGCTCGCCGGCGGCACGTTCCTCGACGGCTCGGTGACGCTCCCCACCGTGGGCTCGTTCGCCGCCATCGGCACCAACGGACCCGGAAACACCGTGCGTAACAGCACGCTGACCGCGAAGCTGCCCGTCAACATCAACGCCGACAACGCGACGCTCTCCGGGCTCCGGATCACCGCCGGGCCGACCGACGACGCGGTCGCGATCCGGGCGGTCGGGGTGACGCTCGCCGATTCGACGATCTTCCAGCCGGGTCCGCCGCCCGCGGTGGCCACGTACACCGGCAACGGCGTCGACGCGGCGATCACGCTCGACCACGACACGATCGTCGGCGACGACGCGCCCGGCTCGTCCGGCTTGTACGCCGGAGCGACGGCGCCGAACGGCAAGAGCGCGTCGATCACCATGCGCAACTCGATCCTCACCCGTGTCACCACCGCGCTGGTCCGCGGCGTCGCCGTGGGCGGCGGGGCATCCAACATCACGACGAGCTACTCCGACTACCCCCCGACCTCGGCGACATTCGGCAGCGGCGGCTCCGGGGCCGTCAGCGAGGGCGCCGGCAACATCAACTCGAATCCCGCGTTCGTGAACGCGAGCGCCGACTTCCGGCTCACCGCGGGATCGCCCGCGATCGACGTCGGCGACCCGACCGGACTGCTGGGAGGCGAGCCGAATGTCGATCTGCTCGGCCTGCCTCGCATCGTCAACGGCACCGGCAACGCCGGCTGTGTCCTGCGCAGCGACATGGGCGCGTTCGAGTTCCCGGCGAAGCCGACCGCGCACGCGGCGCTGGTCGGCACGGCCACGGCCGAGGCGCCGGCGAGCTTCACCGGCGCCGGCTCGACGGAGCCCTACGCGAAGCCGCTGACGTTCGCGTGGGCCTTCGACGACGGCGGAGCCGCCACCGGCGCCACGCCGCAGCACGTCTTCGCCACGGCGGGACCGCACGCCGCGACGCTCACCGTGACCGGGCCGTGCGGACACGCGGACACGACGGTCGCCAGCTTCGCCGTCGGCCCGAAGTCCCCGACGACCGCGCCCCCTCCGCCTCCGGCGGCGGACAAGACCCCGCCCGTGATCTCCCATCTCGTCGGGTCCCCCTCGCGCTTCAAGGCGGTGGGCGCAAAGACCGCCGCCAAGCGGGGCACCGTGCTGCGCTTCTCGCTCACCGAGGCGGCGACGGTGAAGCTCGCGATCGTCCGCGAGGTCAAGGGTCACAAGGTCGGCGGCAAGTGCCGATCGCGAGGCCACGGCCCCCGATGCACGATCACGAAGACGGTGACGACGCTCGCGGCGGCCGGTGCCAGGGGCGCCAACGCGGTTGCGTTCACCGGCCGGGTCCGCGGACGCGCGCTGCCCGCCGGGACCTACCGGGTCGTCGCGACCGCGACCGACGCCTCCGGCAACCGCACCACGCACTCCGTCAAGACGCGCATCGCCGTGTTGCGGGGATAGATGTAGACCCGATCTGCACGCCAGGGGCGCTTCACTGCACTACACCAACGCGGTGAAGGAGAAGCCCATGCCCCTGGCGGTCAGATTCGACGAATACGGCGGACCCGACGTCCTCGAGGTCGTCGAGGTGGAGCGACCGGCCCCCGGACCGGGACAGGTGCTCGTGAAGGTGAAGGCCGCGGGGATCAACCCCGGCGAGGCGTACATCCGCGAGGGACGCCTGCGCGAGCAGTGGCCCGCGACGTTCCCCTCCGGACAGGGCAGCGACCTCGCCGGCGTCGTCGAGGCCGTCGG
>JAOPZQ010000514.1 GCA_025964075.1 Solirubrobacterales bacterium
CGACCGCCGCCTGGCCGTCCTCGCCGGGCTCGACGACCACCGAGCGCGCGACGCCGCCGACGAGCTCGTGCCGCGGGTCGACGCCGCTGTCGACGATCGCCACGCGCACGCCGGCCCCGTCCGAGCCGCCCCAGGCCCAGTCCCGATCGAGGTCCTGCGGCCAGTGGCGCGGCAGCGGATGCGCGCGCGGGTCGGCGCGGCGCAGGCTCCAGGCGGGAAGCTCCTCGTCGAGCCCGCTCACGGGCCTCCGACCGTCGGCCGAGCATGCGAGAGTCGCGCGGCGATGACCGCATCCGCGGCCCTCGACGCGGGGGCGTGGCCGGTGACCGCGGCGATGAAGACGTCGCTCTCGAGCCAGAGCAGGGCCGTGTCCTCCTCCGCGACCACCGCCGCCGTCCGGGGCACCGAGCGCAGCAGCGCGATCTCGCCGAAGGCCTCCCCCGGCCCCTGCCGGCGGGCCTTCCGCCCGTCGACGAGCACCTCCACGGCTCCGGAGTCGATGACGTAGAAGCGATCGCCGGGGTCGCCCTGCGCGAAGACCGTCTCGCCCTCGGCGACGTGCTGCGGCTCGAGACGGCCCGCGAGCTGCTCGAGCGCGGGCTGCGGCAGCGGGGCGAAGAGGTCGAGTCCGCGCAGCAGCTCGAGACCCCGGGTCGGCGCCGCCGCGGCCGCGTCGATCCGCTGCAGCCGCCGCCACGCCAGCAGCGTGAGCGCCGGCAGCAGCGCGCCCACCGCGACCAGCGCGCCGTGGTTCCCCAGCCCGTGGACGAGCAGGGGCGCGATCAGCGCTCCGATCGCGACCGAGCCGACGATGAGGCTCTCGAGGATTCCGAACGCCCGCGCGAGCACGTCGTCGGCCACCGAGCGCTGGAGGAGCGTGTAGCCGGCGACGTCGACGAGCGTGTTCCCCACGCCGATCAGGGCCATCGCGGCGAACACGACGATCGGCGCCGACCACGCGCCCACGAGGACGAGCGGCAGGCCCCACAGCAGGAGTCCGACCGCGAACTGGAAGGCGAGCCCGCGCCGGCCGACGAGCGCGAGCCCGACGCCCGCCCCGACGAGACCGCCGATGCCGATCATTCCGTTCAGCAGGCCGACGCCGCTGCGCCCGAGGTGCGCGAGGTCGAGCGCCATGATCACCACGAGCACCGTGAGCGCGCCGGCGACCAAGGTCTGGGTCGTGAACAGCGCGACGAAGACGCGGAGGTCGCGGTCTTCGGCGATCGCGCGCGCGCCCGCCGCGATCTCGGAGCGGAAGCCGGCGCGCTCGTCGCTCGACGGTCGCGGCGGCTCGTCGGCGCGGATGCGCGACACGAGCGCCGCCGACCACAGCAGCGCGCCGGCGGTGGCGAGGAACACCACCTGCACGCTGCTCGCCACGAGGAGCAGGCCGCCGAGCGCCGGGCCGAGGAACGAGCCGACGCTCTCGATCGTGCTGCCCGCGACGTTGGCCGCGGTCAGCTGCTCCGGCGTGTCGGTGAGCGCGGGCGTCAGCGCCGACTTGGCCGGGACGAAGACGGTCGCCACGATCGAGGCGAGCGCCACCAGCGCGAGGACCGTCCCCGCGGGCGCGCCCGCGGCCACGAGCGCCGCCACGCCCCCGAGCAGGGCGGCGCGCAGCAGCTCGCAGACGAGCAGGACGCGGCGCCGGGGATAGCGGTCCGCGATCACGCCGGCGAACGGAGCGAGCACCGCGGCCGGCAGGAAGCGGATGAACCCGGCCAGGCCGACGAGGCCCGCCCCACCGCGGTCGAACGCGTAGATCGCCAGCGCGACGCTGTAGGCCCAGTTGCCCATCTCCGAGCCGACCAGGCCGAGCTGCAGCCGGCGCAGGTCCTTCGACCCGGACAGCGTGGCGAGCGCCTGCGCCGCCGCGCGCACCCGGCGGCGCCACGACGGCCCCGGCTCAGACACCCGATGGTTCCGCGAGCTGGCTCCGGAGCTTCGCGAGGCAGCGGCTGATGCGGCTCGCGATCGTGCCCATGGCGAGGTCGAGGGCGTCCGAGATCTCGCGGTAGCTCTCACCGCGGGCGAAGAACCGATCGAGGATCTCCTGGCAGTCGCCGCTCAGCGTGCCGAGCGCGTCGCGAACGCTCAGGGCCTGGTCGAGCCGCTCGATCTCGTCGCTCGCGCGCTCGTCGAGCACGTCGAGTCCCTCGTCCTCGGGCCGCTCGCGCTTGGCCGCCCGCAGGCGGTCGATGGCCAGCCGGCGCGTCAGCTGCCCGATCCAGGGCCGGATCGCGTCGTCGTCGCGGAGACGGTCGAGGTGCTGGTAGGTGCGCGCGAAGACGTCCTGGAAGACGTCCTGCGCGTCGTGCTCGCCGAGCCGGTAGGCCTGGCTGGCGATCGCGTACACGTAGCGGTCGAAGCGCCCGACGAGGGCCGCCCACGCCCCGGGCTCCCCGGCGCGGCACGCGCGGACCAGGGCTCCGTCGCTGGGCACGGTCGCCGTCGCGCTCCCCGCCGATGTCTGGGTCCCCACGGCGGCCGATTCTTCCCGAAGGGCCGGCGGTTTTCCAGCGCGCGTCCGGGAGCGGACGCCGCGATCCGGCGCTACTCGGCGACGGCGCGCGCCGGCGCCTCGCCCCAGAGCTGCTCGAGGCGGTAGTAGCGCCGGAGCTCGGGCGTGAAGACGTGAACGACGACGTCGAGGTAGTCCATGAGGATCCAGCGCCCCTCGGGCAGGCCCTCGACGCGCCGCGGCACGAGGCCGTGCTCTCGTTTCATGCCCTCGAGGATGGCGTCGTGGATCGCCTTCGTCTGGCGCTCGGTGTTGCCGGAGCAGACGACGAAGTAGTCGGCGTAGCCGATGATGCCGCGGAGGTCGAGCTCGACGAGATCCGCCGCCTTGCGGTCGGCGGCCAGCGCCGCCACCTCCTCGGCGAGGCGCTCGGGGCTCAGGTCGCCACCGGGCTGAGGAATCACACGGCCTCCTGGTAGAGCTGGTGTTCGGAGATGTAGTCCGCGACGGCGTCGGGGACGAGGTAGCGGATCGACCGGCCCGCGCCCACGCGCCGGCGCAGATCCGAGGAGGAGACGTCCAGCCGCGGCATCGTGAAGTACGCGATGCGCTCGGCCCCCGCCAGCGTGACGAGACGCTCCGTGATGTCGGCGCGGCGGACCTCGGCGCGCTCGGCCACGGCGAGCCGGGCGAGGCGCAGGATGCCCTCGGGCTCGTGCCACGTGGGCAGGCTGTGCGCCATGTCACCGCCGACGATGAAGGTCAGCTCGTCCTCCGGCTCGCGCTCGTGCAATGCCCTCAGGGTATCGACGGTGTACGACGGTCCGGTCCGCTCGAGCTCGATCCGGCTCACTTGCAGCCGCTCGTCGCCCCGGACCGCGAGCTCGCACATCGCCGCGCGGTGCTCCGCGCCGGGGTCGTCCGGAGCCGCTTTGTGCGGCGGTTGGGCCGTGGGAATGAGCAGCACGACGTCGAGGCCGAGCTGGTCGTGCGCCTCGGCGGCGCACACGAGATGCGCGACGTGGGGCGGGTTGAAAGTGCCCCCGAGGAGGCCGACCTGCATCAGGGTCGGGCTCAGGGCCGCACGTGGCCGTCTCCCTCGACCACGTACTTGGACGTGCACAGCTCGCGGAGGCCGATCGGCCCACGCGCGTGGAGCTTCTGGGTCGAGTTGCCGATCTCGGCGCCCATCCCGAACTCGCCGCCGTCGGTGTAGCGCGTCGAGGCGTTGACGTAGACGCAGGCGGCGTCGACCCCCAGCTCGAACGCCCGCGCGGCGCCGGTGTCCCGGGTGAGGATCGCCTCCGAGTGGCCGGAGCCGTGCGCGTTGATGTGCTCGATCGCCTCCCGCGCGGTGTCGACGACCTTGACGGCGAGGACGAGCGCGAGGAACTCGGTGTCCCAGTCGTCCTCGACGGCGGGGATCACGGGGAGGTCGCCGGCGAACGCCCGCGCGCGGTCGTCGACGCGCAGCTCGACGCCCTCGTCGTGCAGGGCGCGCAGCGCGCGGGGCAGGTAGGCCGCGGCCACGTCGGCGTGCACGAGCAGCGTTTCGGCCGAGTTGCACACCCCCGGGCGCTGGACCTTGGCGTTGACGGCGATCGCGACGGCGTCGTCGAGGTCGGCGGTGGCGTCGACGAAGACGTGGCAGTTGCCCGACGCCGCGTAGATCACCGGCACCGTGGCGACGCCCTTGAGCGCTGCCTTCAGGCCCTCGCCGCCGCGGGGGATGATCAGGTCGACGACGCCGGCCTGCGTGGCGAGCTCGGCGAGCTCCACGCGGCCTCCGCCGGCGACCAGGGCGAGCGCGCCTTCGGGCAGTCCGGCGCCGGCCGCCGCCTGGGCCGCGACGGCGGCGAGCACGGCGTTCGAGTGAGCGGCCGAGGAGGACCCCCGGAGCACGATCGCGTTGCCCGACTTGAGCGCGAGCGCGGCCGCGTCGATGGTCACGTTGGGGCGCGCCTCGTAGACGACGGCGACGACCCCGAGCGGCACGCGGACCTTGCGGACGTCGAGGCCGTTGGGAAGCCGGTGGCCGTCGATGACCTCGCCGACGGGATCGGGCAGGGCGGCGATGGTTCGAACCCCGTCCGCCATCGCCGCGACGCGATCCTCGTCGAGCGCAAGCCGATCCATCAGCGCGGCGGACAGGCCGGACTCCCGCCCCGCCTCGAGATCGCGTGCGTTGGCCTCGAGGATCTCGGGCGTGCGCTCGACCAGAGCGTCCGCGATCGCCCGCAGCGCCGCGTCCTTGACGCCCGAGCCAAGCGCGGCGAGCTCACGTGAGGCGCGCTGGGCGGCGAGGCAGATGTCGGTGACGCTGAGGGTCGTCGTGGCCATGACGGTCCCGAAAGCTTAGGGCCTGGCCGAGCGCGGGCGGTCCGTTCTCAGGCCAGGACGAAGTAGTCCCGGTGGACGGCCTCGGGCGGGGCCGTGGGCAGGAGCTCGCGGACGCGACCCGACTGCAGGCCGGCCACCCGGCGCAGGTCCTCGGCGGAGTAGTTCGAGATCCCCTTCCCGACCGCGCCGCCGGCGTGCGCGACCTCGACGGCGTCGCCGACGTCGAACTCGCCCTCGACGCCGACGATCCCCACCGGCAGGAGGCTCGTGCCGCCTTCCCGGAGCGCGTGCGCAGCGCCGTCGTCGACGACCACGCGACCCCGGCCGGGCTTCGCGTACTTGAGCCACAGCTTGAACGACGAGTACCGCCCGGCCTGGGCGGGGAACCGGGTGCCGACGGGCTGGCCGGCCACCGCGGCCGGCAGCACGCCGGCCACCAGCCCGTTCGCGACGACGGCGGGGATCCCCGCGGCGGTCGCCATCTCGGCGGCGACCACCTGCGAGCGCATGCCGCCCGAGCCCAGCGCCGTCGTCCGGTGGCCGATGTCGAGGTCCTCGAGGAGCTGCATGTCCTCGACCACGTCGACGAGCCGCGCGTCCGGGTCCTCCCGCGGATCGGCGGTGTAGACGCCGTCGGTCGAGGTGAGGAGGACGAGCAGGTCGGCGCCGAGGAGGATGGCCACCTGCGCGGCGAGGAAGTCGTTGTCGCCGAAGGAGATCTCGTCCGTCGTCGTCGTGTCGTTCTCGTTGATGACGGGCACGACGCGCCAGGCGAGCAGGCGCCGGAGCGTGCCCCTCGCGTTCAGGTAGTGACTGCGGGCGCTCATGTCGAAGAACGTGAGCAGCACCTGGGCCGTGCGGACGCCGCGGGCGCTCAGGAGCGCGTCGTAGACCTGGTAGAGCTTGCCCTGGCCGACGGCGCTCGCGGCCTGGAGCTCGTCCATCGCGCGCGGGCGCAGGGACAGGTCGAGCCCGCGCATGCCGACGGCGATCGCGCCGCTCGTGACGACGACGACCTCGCGCCCGGCGCCGTGCAGCGCGACGAGCTCGTCGCACACGCGCGCGAGCACGTCCTCGCGGACGGCGCCCGCGTCGTCGGCGACGACGCTCGATCCCAGCTTCACGACGATGGCGCCCATGGCCGGGCCAGCTTAGGGCCTGGCCCTCGGGCTCAGTCCTTCTCGGCGGCCGGCGACGCGTCGATCAGCCAGGTCTTGCCCTGCTTCACGACTTCCGTCGGCCGGTCGAAGCCGACGATCCGGACGTCGGCGCGGTCACCGTGGCGCTCGACGCTGACGATCCGCGCGGAGCCGAGGCTCCGCAGGCGCGGTCCGCCGGGGCTGTCGAGCAGCCGGCCGATCGTCGCCTCGCACGAGGCGGGCTTGAGGCGCAGGCGATCGGCGCCGAACTCCGCCTGACGCCTCCGGCTCGTCGGGCTGACGGCGGCGCACACGCCGGCCGCGTCCCCGTGTCGC
>JAOPZQ010000522.1 GCA_025964075.1 Solirubrobacterales bacterium
TCGCCGGCCTTCCGTCCGGCCAGCGCGCCGCCGCGGCGCTGTTCTACCTCGCCGACTTCGGCCACGCCGAGGTCGCCGACGCGCTCGGCATTCCCGTGACCGCCGTCAAGACCCGGCTGCACAAGGCACGCGCCGCCCTGCGCGAGCGACTCGACGACCTCCGGAAGGAGACCCCGACCATGACCGACCGCATCCCCGTTCGTGTCGCCGACGTCCGCCGCCTCGCCGGGGGCGGGCACGACCGCCACGTCGTGATCCTCGAGGCGCTCGAGGGCGAGCGCCGCCTGCCGATCTGGGTCGGCGAGCCCGAGGGCGTCGCGCTCGCGGTGCTCGTCGAGGAGGTCGAGATGCCGCGGCCGGGAACGCACCGGTTCGCCTCGTCGCTGCTCCGCGCCGCGGGCGGCCGGCTGCGCGAGGTCCGGGTGACACGGCTGCTCGAGACGATGTTCTACGCCCAAGCCGTGCTCGAGGACGGCACCGAGGTCGACGCGCGGCCGAGCGACGCGCTGGCCCTGGCGCTCGTCGAGGGCGCGCCGATCCTCGTCGAGCGCGCCGTCCTCGACGAGGCGGACCGCGGCGAGCCCGAGCTCCCGGCTCACCTGACCGACGTCCTGGCTTCGCAAACCGACGCCCGGGTCATCGCGGACGAGACCCGGGCGCGGATTGCGGAGCTGCCGAGGCCCTAGTGTCCCGACTCTTCGACTCGAGACACTTAGAGCAGGCCGAGACCGCCGATCAGCAGGAGCTTGCCGACGCCGGACGCCGGACGCCAGCTCGCGTCGCCGGCGAAGCTCGCCGTGTAGCGGAGGCCGAGGACCGCGCTCACGCTCGTGAGCAGGTTGCCGCACTGGGCGACGCCGCTCGCGTTCGTCGTCGCGGTGCACAGCGTGCGGCCGCCGCCGGTGAACGTGATCGTCTTGCCGGCGATGCCGTGCTCGGGGCTGCCGCCCAGCAGCGTGGCCCGCAGGCTCCCGAGGTTGATCCTCAGCCCCGGCAGGATGTGCAGCACGATCGGGTCGGCGACGATCCGGTCGTTCGCGGGCGGCGGCGGCGGCACGAACTGGCAGGTGCCGTCGGCCTTCGTCACCTTGATCACCCGGTCGGTCTGCGTCGCGTAGAGGCACCTGTCGGGCCCCACCGTGACGAAGTCGCCGCGGGAGCCGCCGGTGAGGATCGGGCTCGTCGCGCCGGTCGTGAGGTCCACCTTGACGATCGTCCCGTTGTTCGCGTTCACCGCCAGGAACGGCGCGGTGATCGCGTCGCCGGGCGCGTAGGCGATGCCGTCACCCGTCGACACGTCGGCCACGTGCACGGGCGTCCCGCCTCCGGGCGGGATCTTCCACGTGGAGATCGACGTCGAGCCGTAGAGCGTGCCGTCCGGACCGAAGGCGATGCCGTCGAAGCTGCCGCCGCCGGCGAGGCTCGTCGCGTAGGGCACGGCCGTCTGCGTCGGCGTGTCGAGACCGTCGAGCCGGTAGACGCGATCGCCGTACGTGTTGCCGTAGAGGCGGCCGTCCGCCGGGTTGATCGCCAGCGAGAGGAACCGCTGGCCCGGGAGGATCCGCGACGTCTCGGCGCCGGTGCTCGGGTCGAGCACCGCAATGCCGAGCCCGTTCGACCAGAGCGCCAGGTACGCGTGACCGTTCAGCACGGCAAGCCCGCCCGAGCCGGGATAGGCGACGGAGCGCAGGATGTGCGTCGCCGCGTCGCCGCCGCCCGGCGGGAAGCGGTCGAGGTCGCCGTTGGCGCTGTCGACGGCGAGGAAGTCGGTCCCGGCGAACGCGATGCCGATCGGCCCGCCCGAACCGTTGTTCGGGAAGTTCGTCGCGAAGTCGCTGGCCGCGAAGCCGGGCCCCGCGGTGTAGGCGGACGCGCTGGCGGCGAGCGCGAAGAGCGCGGCGAGCGCCACCGCGACGGCAAGCGCACCGCGCGCTCGGTGGAGGATCTTCATTTCCCTGCTACCCCCTGCTAGTGCTGCGTGGACCGGGCCCCTACCCGGACGATCGAGGCGACGCTAGCCGCCCCGCGGTTCACACACCGGGATTTGTGCGTAAACGCACAGCTTTCTAGCTGAGGATCTCGACCGCGATCTCGGAGACCTCGGTCGGGGTGCGGCCGACGCGGACGCCCTTGGCCTCGAGCGCCTCGGCCTTCGCCACGGCGGTTCCCGCCGAGCCGGAGACGATGGCGCCGGCGTGACCCATCGTCTTGCCCGGGGGCGCGGTGAAGCCGGCGATGTAGGCGACGACCGGCTTCGTGACGTGATCCGCGATGAACTCCGCGGCGCGCTCCTCGGCGTCCCCGCCGATCTCGCCGCACATCACGATGAGCTCGGTCTCGGGGTCGTCCTGGAAGAGCCCGATGATGTCGATGAAGCTCGAGCCCGGCACCGGGTCGCCGCCGATCCCGACGAACGAGGAGTTGCCGAAGCCCTGCTGGGCCAGCTCGTTGCCGATCTGCTAGGTCAGCGAGCCCGAGCGCGAGACGACGCCGACGTTGCCCTCCTTGAAGAAGGACGCCGGGATGATCCCCACGTTGGCCTTGCCCGGCGAGAGGATGCCGGGGCAGTTGGGCCCGACGAGCCGGGTGCGCCCGCCCGCCCGCAGGTGGTTGTACACGCGGAGCTCGTCATGGGCGGGGATGCCCTCGGTGATCGCGATCACGAGCTCGATGCCCGCATCCTCGGCCTCGAGGATCGAGTCGGCGGCGAACCGCGGCGGGACGAACACCATCGCGGTGTTCGCGCCCGTCGCCTCGACCGCGGCGTGGAAGGTGTCGAAGACGGGGATGCCCTCGACGTCCTGGCCACCCTTGCCGGGCGTCACGCCGGAGACGACCTGCGTTCCGTAGCGCCTGTTGTTGAGCGAATGGAACGTCCCCTCGCGCCCGGTGATCCCGGAGACGCAGAGGCGGGTCTCGGCGCCGACGAGGACCGACATCAGCCCGCGAGCTCCACGACCTTGCGGGCGGCGTCGAGCATCGTCGCCTCCGTGTGCACGTTGGGAAGGTTCGCCTCGGCGAGCAGCTGTCGCCCCTCGACGTCGTTCGTGCCGTCGAGCCGGACCACGAACGGCACGGTGGGCTTGATCTGCGCGAACGCCTCGATCAGGCCCTTGGCGACCTCGTCGCCGCGGGTGATCCCGCCGAAGATGTTGAAAAGGACGGCGGTGACCTTCGGGTTGGCGAGGATGACCTCGACCGCGCTCGTGATCTGGTCCGCCTGCGCGCCGCCGCCCGCGTCGAGGAAGTTCGCAGGCGCGCCGCCGACCTGGGTGACGACGTCGAGCGTCGACATCACGAGGCCGGCGCCGTTGCCGAGGATGCCGATGTTCCCGTCCAGCGAGACGTATGTCAGTCCGCGCTCCCGGGCCATCTGCTCCTGGGGGTCCTCGGCGCTGACGTCGCGCAGGGCGGCGTTGTCGGGGTGGCGGAAGAGGGCGTTGTCGTCGAGCGTCACCTTGGCGTCGAGCGCGGTGACGTCGCGGTCGGCGGTGACGATCAGCGGGTTCACCTCGACGAGCGTCGCATCCTCGGCGATGAACGCCTCGTAGAGCTTCGCGAGCATCGCGCCGATGGGGCGGACGACGTCGGCGTCGACGCCGGCCTCGAACGCCAGGCGCCGGCCGTGGAAGTCCTGGAACCCGAGCAGCGGGTCGACGTGGAGCCGCGCCAGCGCGTCGGGGTCGTTCGCCGCGACCTCCTCGATGTCCATCCCGCCTTGCGTGGAAAGCATCACCAGCGGGGCCTTCTCGCCGCGATCGAAGACGATCGACGCGTAGTACTCGGCGGCGATGTCCGAGGCCTTCTCGATCCACACCTCGTGGACGGTGAGGCCGCGGATGTCCATCCCGAGGATGGCCTGCGCGTGCTCCTCGGCCTCGGCGCGGTCCTTGGCTACCTTGATACCGCCGGCCTTGCCCCGTCCGCCGATCTGGACCTGGGCCTTGACCACGCAGGGGTAGCCCACGTCCTCCGCAGCCTCCACGGCCTCGGCCACCGAGGTTGCGGGCCGGCCGCTGGGCACGGGGATCCCGTGGCGGGCGAACAGCTGCTTTCCCTGATACTCGAGCAAGTCCATGAGCGGCGGCGCACTCTAATCGAAAGGCGTTCGCAAACGCCGGAAGGGCATAATCCCCGGACTCATGGCCATCCCCAAGCAGATCAACTGGCTCACCTTCGACGTCTATGGCACGCTCATCGACTGGGAGAGCGGCGTCGCCGACGCCTTCGAGAACGAGGCCTCGCGCGACGGGTTCACCCTCGACCGCGCCGAGGTCATCCGCCTCTTCCACGAGACCGAACGCCAGATCCAGGCCGGCTCCTACGAGCTCTACGCCGAGGTGCTGCGCCGCACGGCCGTCGCGATCGCCAAGGAGGTCGGCTGGCCACTCGAGCCCTCGCGCTCGGGGTTCCTGCCCGATTCCGTGCAGCGCTGGCCGCCGTTCAAGGAGACGATGCCGGTCCTCCAGAAGGCCAAGAAGCAGACCCAGGTCGGGCTGATCTCGAACATCGACGACAAGCTCCTCGGCCTCACCCGCCGGCACATCCCGATCGACTACGACCTCGTCGTCACGGCGCAGCAGGTCCGGTCCTACAAGCCCGACCCCGCGCACTTCACCGAGTGCGAGCGGCGGATCGGCGGAAAGAAGGGCTGGGTCCACGTCGCGGCGAGCTACTACCACGACGTCGAGCCCTGCCTGAAGAAGAAGATCCCGGTCATCTGGGTGAATCGCCACAAGGAGGAGCTCGAGCCCGGGCAGAAGAAGCCCGACGCCGAGGTGCCGAACCTCCGCGAGGCGATCAAGCTCCTCGGGATGTAGGTGCGCGCGGTCGGCGTCCACGCCGACGTGATCGTCGTCGTCTCGCGGATCTACCAGACCGCGTGCACGGCGATCCGAGCGGGCGAGGAGGCGATGGTGATCGACTCGCCGGTCCTGCCGGACGAGCTCGAGATGCTGGCGACCGTGCTCGAGCAGGCGCGCTTCCCCGCCCGCGGCCTCCTCGCCACGCACGCCGACTGGGACCACGTGCTCGGGCCGCTCGCGTTCCCGGGCCTGCCGCTCGGCATGGCGGAGACGAGCGCCGCGCGCCTGCGCGCCGAGCCCGGCGACGCGCAGCGCCGGCTGCGCGCTTTCGACGAGGAGCACTACGTGGAGCGGTCGGCGCCGCTGTCGCTCGGGACGGTGGAGGCGCTCCCCGTGCCCGGTCACCTCGAGATCGGCGATCGCGAGGTCGAGCTCCACCCCGCCGACGGGCACACCGAGGACGGCATGGCGATCTGGGCGCCATGGGCTGGAGTCCTCGTCGCCGGCGACTACCTCTCGCCGGTGGAGATCCCGATGCTCTCGCCCGGCGGCTCGCTCTCCGCCTACCGCGCGACGCTCCGCCGGCTCGAGCCGCTCGTCGCGGCCGCCGAGACCGTCATCGCCGGCCACGGCGGGCCGATCGACGGCACGCGCGCGGCCGCGATCCTCCGCGAGGACCTCGCCTACCTCGACGCGCTCGAGGCGCAGGGTGCGGACGCGCCCCTGCCTCTGGCGCGCCGCTCGTCCGAGCAGCGGCGCATCCACGCGGAGAACGTGACGCGGGTCGGTTAGAGCACGGCGAGGCCGAGGGCGCGGGCGACGTCGCGCTGGCGCTCGTCGACGGTCGCGAACACCAGCTCATCGTCGGCCGGGAATCGCCCCGCCCGCCGGGCGGCCTCCACGGCCTGAGCCGCTTCACCCGGAGAAGCTCGCTGCCATCACAGCTTCACGCGCATCAGGAGGTCCCGCGCGCCGGGCTCCTTGCCGGTGCGGAAGCCGAAGCGCTCGTAGAGGGCGAGCGCCGGCGCGTTGGCGTCGCTCACGTCGAGCTCGACGCGCTTCGCGCCCCGCTCGCGCGCGCGGTCGATCGCAAGCCCGACGAGCGCCGCGCCGACGCCGTCGCCGCGCGCCGCCTCGGTCACGTAGAGGTCCTCGAGCCAGCAGTCGGGCGCGGCGTACCAGACGCCGAACCGGAAGCGCAGCTGGCACACGCCGGCCGCAGGCGCGTCGTCGTTCGGGGCGGCGAGCAGGAACTCGGTGCTCGGGTCCTCGAGCAGCCGCTCGACGCTCGCGAGGAACGCGTTCGCGCTCGGCCAGTCGCGGCCCATGTGGTCGCGGAACTGGACGAGGAGGCGGGCGACGGCCTCGGCCTCGTCGAGGCCGGCGACCCAGACGCGCGGGGAGGAGGACATGGGGGCATTGTGCTGGACGTGAGCCCGGCGCGGTATCAGCCACGGCGCAGCCGGTCGAGCACGCGGCGGAGGCGCGTGGGCGGCCGCGGCTGATCGCGCATCCATTCGTCGCGCGTCGGGAGCCTGCCCTGCCGGCGCGCGGCAACGGCGCACTTCGTGTGCGCGTGCCGCCGGCGGCTCGTGTCGCCCTCCGGCGCGATCAGCACGTGCTCGCTGAGCGCCGGCAGGTAGTTGCCGCAGAACGGGCACCGGTAGGTCGCGGGCTTGCGGTTCTGGGCCCGGCGAACGTTCCACCAGCGCGGCTTCGGGGTCACGCTACGCTCCGCCACCTCATGCTGCCGGCCAACACGGAACGCATTCTGGCGCGCCTGGGGGAGGACGCCCGCGTCCTCGACGTCGGCGGCTGGGCGGCGCCGTTCCGGCGCGCCACCCACATGCTCGACCTGATGCCCTACGAGACCCGAGGCGTGATGGGCGGCTACGGTCCCGAGCCCGAGCGCTTCTCGGCCGAGACCTGGACCGAGCGCGACATCTGCGCGCGGGAGCCGTGGCCCTACGACGACGGCTACTTCGACTTCGCCCTGTGCGTGACCACGCTCGAGGACATCCGCGACCCGATCTGGGTCTGCTCGGAGCTCTCCCGGGTGGCCAGGGCCGGCTACGTCGAGGTCCCGACCCTCTTCGCCGAGCTCATCTACAACGTCGAGGGGAACGGCACCTGGCTCGGCCACGAGCACCACCGCTGGCTCGTCGAGGCGGGGGACGGCGGGCTCGTGTTCACGCACAAGCCGCACTCGCTCCACCCCGACTGGCGCGTGCGGGTGCTCCCCCGCTGGGCGGGGTCGATGACCCTGGAGGACCGTCTCCTCGGCCTCTTCTGGGAGGGCGAGCTGCCCGCGCGCGAGCGCGTCGTCATCGGCCCGTTCCCGACCGACGAGCTCGTCGCCAAGGTGCGCGCGCGCTTCCGGCCGACGCGCCGCGAGCTGGCGCTCAAAGAGGCGCGCGATCGCGCCGGGCACCTCGCCGCGCGTGCGAGGCTGCCGCTGCGCCGCGCCGTGGAGCGGGCGCTGGCGCGGCCCCCTACCCGACGTTGATCGTCGCCGATCCCGGCGTGTAGCCGGATCGCGACACGTTCAGCGTGATCGTGCCGCGCCGACGCGGGCGCACCCGCAGGACGACCGTGCCCTGGCGACCCGTGCGCTTCGACACGCGCACGCCGCCCCCACTCGCCTTGACCTGGGCGGACTTCACGGCCTTGCCCTTGGCGGTCGTCACCGTGACGGTGATCTGTCCCCTCATTCCCTTGCGCACCGAGCCCGTTGCGCTCACCCGGAGGCCGCGGGGCAGCGCGAACTGGCCGGCGGTGTAGCCGCCGTAGCTGTTCGCCTCGTCGATCGTCGCCACGCGCCAGTAGAGCGTGCCGCCGGCCGCATAGGCCACCGCGTTGAGCTTCGGTGCGAAGCTCGTGGTCTCGGTCAGGCCCGACTCGACCAGCGACGTGAACGCGCTGCTGGCCGAGATCTCGACGCGGTAGCGGCGCGCCTGGACCGCGGGGTCCCAGCTCACCACGACCCCGCCGCGAGGATTCGCGCCATGGACGTTGGCCGGCGGCGGCGACAGGCGCGTGAACGCGCGGGGGTCCGAGTACGGTCCGTGCACCTCGCCGGACGGGACCTTCGGGAAGTTGGCCCGCACACTCCAGTGAACGACCCCGACGCCGGTGAACTTGGTCGGCGCGAAGGCGGTCGAGCGAACGGTGAAGTCCTTGATGGCGCCCTGTTGGAGGTCATCGACGTGTAGGTCGTATGACGTCGCACCGGCCACTGGGCTCCAGGTGAGCACCGGGATCGCGGAGCCCGCGCTCGGGTTCCCGCTGCCGGGATCGGGAGCGCTCAGCCGGCGGGCCAGCGTCGGGCCGCCGGCCCAGCTCAGGCCGACGTTCGTCTCGTCGTTGGCGCGAACCCGCCAGTAGAGCGTGGAATCGGCCGGGTACGTCGAGGAGCTCGTGTAGGCCGTCGAGTCGGTGGTGACGTCGTCGAGGAGCGTGCCGAAGCCCGGGTCCTGCGAGACCTGGACGCGGTAGCTCCGCGCCCCGAGGACCGAGTGCCAGGCGAACCGCGGCTGAACGCCGGGGGCCGGCATGCTCACGCTCGGCCCGGCCGGCGGGGCCGAGATCTTGTGGAACGACTGCGGCGCGTCCTCGGTATCCGCGCCGGACGTGCCGCTGCCGTCCGGGTTCGCGGCCGGGACGACGGCCCAGTAATAGGCGTCGGTGGCGTCGGGATAGGTCTTCGGCTGTCCGCCGGGGCTGCGCGGCGCGTACGCGGGCACGTTGGTGAGGCCGACGTCGACGACGTCGGTCAGCAGCTCGTCCTTGGCGACGACCACCCAGTAGCTCGCCGCGCCCGGGATCGCGTCCCAGGTGAACACCGGCATGCCGTGGACCGAACCGACCGCGTGGTAGTCGCTCGCGACGGCCTGGAGCGGCGACCGGGCCGGCGCCGCCAGCGGCGCCTGATAGGTGAAGCTCGGTCCGCCGCCCAGCTGCGTCCAGCCGCTCACGACGTCGCCGCCCTTGATGTCCCGGTCGCTTCGGGCGCGCACCCGGACGCAGTACGCCTGCCCGGAGATCATGCGCTTGTTCCCGTCCAACCCGACTCCCTGCGTGTAGGCGCTGCCCGCCGGCGTCGGCGACGCCGTTCGCGCCGGCGCGAGGGGGTTGAAGGCCGTCGTCGCAGTCCGCATGTCCCAGGACTGCGAGGTCAACGACGGCGCGTAGTCACAGCCACCCCCCTGGTAAGGACCCATCTGCACCTCGTAGCTCGACGCGCCGGGCACGTCGTCCCAGCGCGCGACCGGCGCCGCGGTGGTCGCACCGACCGAGAGCTCACCGCCGTTGTCGGCCAGCCGCAGGTGGTCGACCGTCACGGGCGTCGCGTCGGACGGTCCCGTGTGGGCCGGATCGAACATCTCGGTGAAGCTCGTCCCGGCGGACCACGCGCCCGGGTTCCCGTCGACGTCCACGGCGCGCACACGCCAGTAGGACGTCTTCGTGTTGGGCAACGTGTGCACCGGCTGGATCGACGTGGCGAGGAGCGGCTGATCGCAGCACACCTTCGAGCCGGACGCGAAGTCGGACGAGGTGCCGATCTCGACCTGGTACCGCGCGGCGCCCGCCACCGGCTGCCACGACAGCTCGGGCTGGAACACCTGTCCGGCTTGCGCGCCGGCCTGGGGCGCGAGGTCCGTCACCGGGTTGAGCTGGACCGCGGACTGCCAGGCCCACGTGAACGACTCGACGACCGAGCGCGCCCCCGGGTGCCCTTCGTTGTCCAGAGGTGTG
Source organism: Solirubrobacterales bacterium (assembly GCA_025964075.1). Classification (GTDB taxonomy): domain Bacteria; phylum Actinomycetota; class Thermoleophilia; order Solirubrobacterales; family Solirubrobacteraceae; genus JAOPZQ01. The sequence continues at coordinate 9,561 of JAOPZQ010000522.1, forward strand.
ACGCCCCAGTAGTACGTGCCGCCCGCGAGCGCCACCGGCACCGTGAAGGCCGTCGCGGCAGTCTCGACGGGCGATTTGATCGTGGCCGGCAGCGCGCTGTTCGCGAGTTGGGGGTCGGTCGCCAGAACGACTCGGTACTTGCTGGCGTAGGGGACGGCCGACCAACGCAGCACGGCGGGGGTGCCAGGGTAGGCGACGCTCTGACCACCCGCCGGGCCGGCGAGCTGCGGCGCCTGCGTCCAGTGCTTCACGAGCGTGCGCGTCGTCGACCAGGCACCCGCGCGGTCGCTCGCGTCCACCGCCCGAACCCGCCAGTGGTACGTGCCGTCGGCGAGGGACTTGTCGACGCTCGCGAAGGTGTTCCTCGTGTGGACCGCGCCGTCCGCGACGATCGTATGGAACCCGACGTCGGCCGCCAGCTGGAAGTCGTAGCTCTTCGCACTGGCGATCCGCCGCCAGGAGAAGAAGGGCAGCGCCTGCAC
>JAOPZQ010000525.1 GCA_025964075.1 Solirubrobacterales bacterium
TCCGCGAGGCCGGCGCGCAGGCCCGCCGTCGGCGCCACGCGGTAGGCGCGCCCGAGCCGCAGCGTGCGCGGGCCGGCCGGCGTCCTGACGTTGAGGACGACGTCGGACTCGCCCGGGTGCTGCTCGAGGAGGTCCTTGAGCTCGGCGAGGATCGTCGCCGGCAGCGCGCTCGCGTCGAGCGAGAGGCGCAGCGGGCGCGGCCCCTCGGCGCGCTTGGCGGCCTGGACCTTCGCGGCCTCGATCTCCTCGGGCGTCGGGTCGAAGAGCTCGGCGTCCTGGACGACGAGCGACGTGCTCCCGGCCTCCTTGTGGTCGATGCGGCCGCGAACGAGCAGCACCGAGTCGAGGCCGAGGCGCCCCTCGTTCGCCTCCAGCACCTTGCCGAAGACGACGAGCTCGATCGCGCCCTCGAGGTCGTCCAGCGTGGCGAACATCATGTGGTCGCCGCGCTTCGTGCGGATCTTCTTCGCCTGGGTGATGATGCCGCCGGCGGTCACCCAGTCGCCGTCGGGCCGCATCGCGAGCTCGGCGAGGGGCACGTCGACGCGGGCGCGCATCGCCTCACGGAGCGGCTTCAGCGGGTGAGCCGAGATGAAGAGGCCGATCGCCTCCTTCTCGACGGCGAGGAGCTCGGCCTGGTCGAACTCCTCGTGTGGGATCGGAGGATGGCTCGGCGCCGCGAAGGCGGCGGCCGCACCGTTGGCGCTGGCGCCCGCCGGCGGCCCGAGGTCGAAGATCGAGCCCTGGCCGATCTCGGCGTCGAGCTGGGCCTTCTGACCGGAGGCCTGGGCCTGCTCGAGCACGGCGAGCATCCCGCGGCGGGTTGCGCCCGTCGAGCCGAAGGCGCCGCATTTGACGAGCGCCTCGATCGCCTTCTTGTTGACCATGCGGCCGTCCACCCGCGCGCAGAAGTCCCAGATCGAGGTGAACGGGCCGTCCTCGTCGCGGGTGCGCTTGATCTCCTCGACCGCCTGGTACCCGACGCCCTTCACGGCGTCGAGGCCGAAGCGGATCTTGCCGTCGGTGACCATGAACTCGTGGTCTGACTCGTTCACGTCCGGCGGCAGGATCTCGATGCCCATCTGCTCGGTCTGGGCGACGAAGAACGGGACCTTGTCCTTCGTGTCCATGACCGAGGAGATCAGCGCGGCCATGTACTCCGCGGGGTAGTTGGCCTTGAGCCACGCGGTGCGGTAGCCGATCAGGGCGTAGCACGCGGCGTGGCTCCGGTTGAACGAGTAGTCGGCCGACTTCTCGTTCGTCAGCCACAGCCACTCGATGACCTCGGGGCGCGTGCCCGAGGCCTGGCACCCGACGACGAACTCGGGCTTCAGCTTCGCCATCGCCTCGCGGTTCTTCTTGCCGATCGCCTTGCGGAGGTCGTCGGCCTTCGCACCCGAGAAGCCCGCGATCTCCTTGGCGATCTGCATCGCCTGCTCCTGGTAGAGGATCACGCCCTTGGTGGCCTCGAGGATCGAGCGCAGCCGGTCGTCGGGGTAGGAGATCGTCTGCGGATCGCGCTTGCCGCGGGCGTAGGTCGGGATCTGGTCCATCGCGCCGGGGCGATAGAGCGCGTTGAGCGCGACGACGTCGTCGAACTCGGTCGGGCGCACCTTCTTCAGCGCCTCGCGCATGCCCTCCGACTCGAACTGGAACACCCCGATCGAGTCGCCGCGGGCCAGCATCTCGTACGTGCCAGGGTCGTCGAGCGGCAGCGTCGTCATGTCGGGCCGCGTGCCCGTCGAGCGCTCGACGATGTCGAGCGCGTCCTCGATCACGTCGAGGTTGCGCAGCCCGAGGAAGTCCATCTTCAGCAGGCCGAGCTCCTCGACCGGCTTCATCGAGTACTGCGTGACCGTGCGGTAGACGCGGTCGCCGTTCTCGTCGACCGACCCCGAGTCCGCCAGCTGCAGCGGGACGATGTCGGTCAGCGGCCGGTCGGCGATCACCACCGCCGCGGCGTGGATCGACGAGTTGCGGACGATGCCCTCGAGGCCCTTCGCGACGTCGACGATCTGCTTCGCCGTCGGGTCGGAGTCGTAGGCGAGGCGCAGGGGCTCGCCGATCCGCAGGCAGTCCTCGAAGCTCGGCGAGCGGCCCATGATCGGGTCGGGGATCAGCTTCGCCAGCCGGTCCCCCGCGCCGTAGTCGTGCCCGAGGACGCGGGCGGCGTCGCGCGTCGCCGCACGCGGGAACATCTTGCCGAAGGTGATGATCTGGGCGACCGACTGCTTGCCGTACTTCTCGGTCACGTAGCGGATCACGCGCTCGCGACCGCGCACCGAGAAGTCGATGTCGATGTCCGGCATGGACACGCGCTCGGGGTTGAGAAAGCGCTCGAAGAGCAGGCCGTAGGCCAGCGGATCGACGTCGGTGATCTCCAGCGCGTAGGAGACGATCGAGCCGGCCGCCGAGCCGCGGCCCGGGCCCACGGCGATCCCGTTGGACTTCGCGTAGGCGACGAAGTCCCAGACGATCAGGAAGTAGCCCGGGAACCCCATGCGGCCGATGACGCCGAGCTCCATCTCCGCCCGCTCGAGCGCCTCGGCCGGGACCGGGTCGCCGTAGCGCGCCCGCAGGCCCTCGAGCACGCGCGTGCGCAGGTAGTCGTCCTCGGCCTCGCCGCCCGGGGTCGGGTAGCGCGGGATCAGCTGCTTGCCGAGCTCGATCTCCACCGAGCAGCGCTCGGCGATCTCCAGGGTCGTGGCGACCGCGTCGGGCCACTCGGCGAACGCGCTCGCCATCTCCTCCGAGCTCTTCAGATAGAACTCGTTGGTGTCGAAGGTCATCTTCGGATCGGCCAGCGTCGACTTCGTCTGCACGCAGAGCAGAGCCGTGTGGTGGTGGTAGTCCTCCCGGCGCAGGTAGTGCACGTCCGCGGTGGCGACGAGCGGGCGGCCGAGCTCGCGCGCGATCCTGACGATGCCCTCGTTCGCCCGGTCCTGGTCGGTGACGCCGTTCTTCTGGACCTCGAAGTAGACGTTCTCGGCGCCGAGGGCGTTCAGGAGGTCGTCGGCGTGGGCGCGCGCGGCCGCCTCGTCGCCGCTGATGAGCCGCTGGCAGAAGCGCGACTGCAGGCAGCCGGTCAGCGCGATCACGCCGGGCGCGTAGCGGGCGATCAGCTCGACGTCGACCTGCGGCTTGCCGCGATGCAGTCCGTCGAGGAAGCCGGCCGAGGAGAGCTTCACGAGGTTGCGGTACCCCTCGTCGCTCGAGGCGACGAGCGTCAGGTGGTTTCGCTCGAACCGGCCGGTGGGCCGTGCTCGGTGGTCGTCCACGAGGTAGACCTCGCAGCCGACGATCGGCTTGATGCCGTGCTTCGCGCACGCCTGGTAGAGCTCGACGGCGCCGTTCATCACGCCGTGATCGGTCAGCCCCAGCGCCGGCTGCTCGAACGCCGCGGCACGCTCCGCGAGCGCCTCGATCTTGCACGCCCCGTCGAGCAGCGAGTACTCGGAGTGGACGTGCAGATGGGCGCAGGACGGCGTGCTCACGGGGCATGCAGGATAGGCGCCGGGGCGGATGGCGCGGGGTTCCGAGGCCGCAAACAGCGGCTGATGCCTCTTTACCGGTCGGGGCGAGTCGAAGCAGATGCGAGAACTCGTCTCACCGGGTCCGCGAGGGCCTCGGGTCAGGTGCCGACGTAGTCCGCGAGGTGCTCGCCGGTGAGGGTGGAGCGGGCGGCGACGAGGTCGGCGGGTGTGCCCTCGAAGACGATCCGGCCGCCGTCGTGGCCGGCGCCGGGGCCGAGGTCGATGATCCAGTCG
>JAOPZQ010000543.1 GCA_025964075.1 Solirubrobacterales bacterium
TCGCCGGCCTGACCGCGGCGCGCGAGCTGCGCAAGGCGGGCCGCTCGGTGATCGTGCTCGAGGCCCGGGGGCGCGCGGGCGGGCGCTGCTTCAGCCGGCCGATCCCCGGCGCGACCGATGTGGCGAACATGGGCGCGACCTTCGTCGGACCGACGCAGACGCGGATCCTCGCGCTGATGAGCGAGCTCGGGATCGGGAAGTTCCCCGTGTACAGCACGGGGAAGCTGCTCTGGTACGAGAACGGCAAGGTGTCCCCGTACACCGGCACGATCCCGCCGACCAGCGATCCGCTGGCCGCCGTGCAGCTCGGCACGCTGACGCTGCCGGCGATCGACCAGATGGCGCAGACGGTGCCGCTCGACGCTCCGTGGAACGCGCCGAAAGCGCTCGAGTGGGACTCGATGACGGTCGACACGTGGGCCAATCAGAACATCATCAGCGCGAAGGGGCGCGCGCTCTTCGCACTCGCGGTCGAGGCGGTCCTCTCCGTCGAGTCGCGCGACGTCTCCTTCCTCTATTTCCTCTTCTACATCCATTCCGCCGGAGGGATCAACCAGCTCGTCGGCAACGCCGGGACGGGGGCCGGGCAGGACTTCCGGGTCAGCGGCGGCACGCAGCGCATCGCCGACACGATGGCCCACCAACTCGGCAAGCGGGTGCTCCTGCACCAGCCGGTGCGGTCGATCAAGCACACCGCCGGCGGCGTGACCGTCCACACCGATTCCCTCGCCGTAAAGGGGCGCCACGTCGTCGTCGCGATCCCGCCGCACCTCGCCGGGCGCATCGTCTACTCGCCGGGCCTGCCGGCGCAGCGAGACCAGCTCACACAGCGGATGCCGATCGGCTCCCTGATCAAGACGATCGCCGTCTACGACAGGCCGTTCTGGCGCGACCAGGGCCTGAACGGACAGGTGACGAGCGACGTGGGACCGGTCAAGGCCATGTTCGACGCCTCGCCGGCGAGCGGCACCCCCGGCGTGCTCCTCGGATTCGTGGACGGCGAGGATGCTCGCCTGCTCTCCGACCTGCCGCCGGCCGAGCGCCAGCGCCAGGCCCTGCAGTCCTACGTCCGCTACTTCGGCTCCGCGGCCGCCAATCCGCGGCAGTACGTCGACCAGCCGTGGGATCGGGAGATCTACACCGGCGGCTGCCCGGTCGGCCTGATGCCGCCGGGGGTGATGACGTCCTACGGTCGCGCGCTGCGGCCGCCGGTCGGCCGGATCCACTGGGCGGGGACGGAGACGGCGACGGTGTGGACCGGGTACATGGACGGCGCCGTGCAGTCGGGCCAGGTCGCGGCGAAGGCGGTGCTGGCTGCGCCGCGCTGAGGTCAGCGCTCGCGGAGCTGCGCCGCCGCGCGCTCCGGCGCGACGATGTTGAGATTGACCCCGGCGCCGAGCTCGAGCCCGGCGAAGTGGGTCAGGCGCGGCATCACGTCGACGCGCCAGCAGAAATGCTCGGCGCCGCGAGGCGCCGTGCGGATCCACAGGTTCAGCGGCGGCATCGCGCCGAGCTGGCGCCCGAGCCGGCGCAGCCCGTCGTGGAGGAGCGCCGCCCCGGTCGGCCCGTCGTCCTCGAACCGGGCTCGCGGGACGCGGGGCGCGAGCAGCAGCTGGTAGGGCACGCGGGCGCCGTAGGGCGCCATCAGGACGGCCTCCTCGTCGATGGCGACGATCCGCTCGCGGCGGCGCACCTCCTCCTGCACGAGGTCCTGGAGCAGGTTGCCGCCCATCGTCCGGGTCGCGTAGGCGCCGAAGCGCTCGCGCTCGCGGGCGATCTGCGCGGGGACGAACGGCAGCGCGTAGAGCTGGGCGTGGGTGTGGGGGAGCGACGCGCCGCCTTCGCGGCGCTCGTTGACGATCAGGTGGACGTAGGAGGCGTCGCCGTGGGCGCGCATGCGCTCGCGCCAGACGTCCATCGCGGCCGCGACCTGGTCCGCGGTCAGGTCCGCCAGGGAGGTCACAGGATCCGGCGCGTTGACGATTACCTCGTGGTCGCCGAGCGCGGCCTCGGCGTGGAAGAGCTCCGGCCGGCCGTCGCGCGGGACCTCGCCCTCGGGTTCGCGCGTCAGCGCCGGATAGAGGTTCGGCACGACGCGGACCGTCCAGCCGCGCGAGTCGGGGGCCCCGCCGCCGGGACGGACGGCGTAGACCTCTGGCGGCGTCTGGTCTTCGTGGCCCTCGGCGAACGGGTCGGTCTCGGCGTCGAGGGGCGCCGCCGGCTCGGCCCGGGGCTCGCCGCCCGGCCGGTCGGCGCGGGCGGCCGCGACGATAGTCCGCAGCCCGGTGAGGGGATCGACTCGGATCTCAGGCAAGCGTCTTCTCCATCGCCACGTGCTCGATTCCGGCCTCCCAGAAGAGATGCCCGCGCTCGTCGTATCCATGCTCGACGTAGAGCGATTTCGCATAGGTCTGCGCGTGGAGGACGAGCCGGCACGCGCCGCCGGCCCGGGCCTCGACGTCCGCGGCGTCGAGCAGTCGTGAGGCGATGCCCCGGCGCCGATGCGACGGCTCGACCGCGAGCCGGCTGAACTGCACGGCGTCGCCGGCGAAGAGCAGGCGGCACGTGCCGAGGACGTCGCCCTCGGGATCGACGGCGACGAGGTGGATGCCTTCGTCGTCGCGGCCGTCGAGCTCGTCGGAGATCGGCACGCCCTGCTCGACGCAGAACACGCGATGGCGCAGGTCGAGCGCCTGGCGGCGCTCGGCCCGGTTACGGGCGCGTCGAACCTCCACGCTCACGAGGTGTAGCGCGCGATGTCCGCCAGCAAGGCCTTGTCGCTCGTGTAGGGCCCCGGGTGCTGGAACACCAGCCGGCCGCGCGCGTCGTAGTAGTTCGTGATCGGCATGCCGAGGGTGGCCTTGAGCGAGCGCGAGATCTGCGAGCCCGAATCCTCGTAGCTCGGATAGGGGACGAGGTTGCGGCGCAGGAACCCGAGCGCGCTGTCCCGGACGTCCTCGGCGTCCACGCCCAGGAAGGCGATCCGGCGGCCCTCCTTGAGCGACACGCGCTGCAGGATGGCGAATTCGTCGCGGCAGGGCTGACACCAGGCCGCCCAGCGGTTGACGACGACGGGGTGGCCGCGCAGGCGGGCCAGGCGCGTGCGGAACGCGGGCAGGCCGCCCGAGATGAGATCCCCCGCCTGCTCGTGGAGCGAGCTCAGGGCCGGCGGGGAGCCGGCCAGAGCCTTCCCGATCCCCGCGCGGGTCAGGGCGACGGTCCTGGGGGAGGACCCACAACCGGCCGCCACCAGCGCCAGCAGGCCGGACACGAGCAGCGCGCGGATCGGCATCGTCTTGCCAAAGCTTGCCAGATCGACCGTTCTCTCCCCCGAGTCTGCTTCAATAGCGGTATCCTCTCGGGGCGGGGGAAGGACCTTGCGGGACCTCCACTCTCGGTCCCGGCTTTCTTCCGTTCCCTCTTGGAGCCCGAGTCGCGCATTCGTTCGCGCGGCTCATCAGCGAATCAGAGCCAGCATGGCCGATCCCACGATCGGGACGTTCCCCTCGTCCCTTCCCAGCCCTGACGCGATCGCACGCGCGGAGTCGTTCACGCGCGAGCGCTTCGTACACGAAGGCGAGCAGCCCGCCGAGGCGCTCGCCCCCGGCAGCGCGCGCCGACGCGCGCTCGACGCTGCCCTGGTCGAGGTCGAGGCGGGCGCCAAGTCGCCGTCCGTGGCCTGGCGCCGCTCCTTCTCGCTCATGCTCGGGCTCGAGCGCGTCCTCTCCGACGACGAGCCGAAGCTCGCCGACGGGACCGAGCTGTCCTCCCACCAGGTCGACGCTCTCTCGGGCACCCTGACGGCGCTCCTCGCGGAGGTCCAGCGCAAGCAGAACGGCAACGGCAACGGCAACGGCAACGGCAACGGCGCCGCCGAGTCGTTCCCGCTCGCCTCGGCCGCGATCCCCGGCGAGGAGGACCTCGAGGACGAGGAGGACGCCGAGGGCGAGCCCGACGAGGAGCCGCGGGACTGGGACGAGGAGGCCCTCGACGACGAGCAGCTCGAGGAGCAGCCCGAGGACCCCAACGCGGCGCGGCGGTTCTGGTTCGAGCACGCCACCGGCTCGGGCAAGACGGTCGCGGCGCTCGGCTTCGTCGAGGCCTCCCGGACCGGCGGCGTCCTGATCCTCACGCACCGCCGCAACCTCGTCGACCAGTTCAACGGCGAGCTGCGCGACCGCGGCTACCGCAAGCGGATCTCCCCGGCGCTCCTCGAGGGGACAGACCGCGCCGACGGCCCGGTCACCGTCGAGACCTACCAGTGGTTCGTGCGCAACGCCGGCCGGATCTCCGACTCCTACGCGATCGTCATCTGCGACGAGGCCCACACCGCGCTCGGCGAGAAGACCTCGGCGGCGATCCGCTCCTGGAGCGGCCCGGTGTTCATCGGCATGACGGCGACCGGCGCCCTGATCGCGCGCCACGTCACCGACCTCTTCCCCACGCAGACATCGCGGTTCGACCTCGCTCAGGCCGCGCGGCGCGGCGTCATCGCCCCGCTGCGGTGCATCCGCATCCCGCCGGGCCCGGGCGTGCGCACGATCGCGAAGGTGCCGCTGCGCCGCGGCGAGGTGGACACCGAGTTCGACCAGGAGATGCTGGCCGAGCTGCTCGACCAGACGCCGTTCAACATGGCGATCGCCGATCTCTACAAGACGCGCTTCAACGGCGTGCCCGGCGTCGTCTACGCCGCCGGCGTGCGCCACGCCTACAACGTGGCCGAGGCGTTCCGCGCGCTCGAAATGAAGGCCCAGGCCGTTTCCGGCGAGACGCCGAAGCGCGAGCTCGCCCGGATCCTCGCCGACTACGAGGCGGGGAAGATCGACGTCCTCGTCAACGCCCAGCTGCTCGCCGAGGGCTGGAACTCGCCGCGGGCGACGGTGTGCATGCACCTGGCGCCGACGGCCTCCAAGCGCATCTACCAGCAGCGCGTCGGGCGCGTCACGCGCCGGCATCCGGGCAAGGAGGCGGGGATCGTCGTCGACTTCGTGCACCCTGCCACCAAGCACGACGACCCGGTGGTGACGCTGCACTCGCTGCTCGATCGCGACGTCTACCGCGGCGGCGCGATCGTCGTCGGCCCGGTGCGCCGCGGCCGCGGCCGGCGCCTGCGGGTCGAGCGCCGCGTGCTGCCCGTGACGCCCGAGCCCGAGCGGCGGGCGGAGGTCTTTGAGCGCGAGCTCTGGCGGATCGCCGTAGAGCACCTCGACTACGGCGAGCAGCACGTCTGGGCGGCGCTCGCCGGGGCGCGCGTGCAGGCGAACGGTTGGCGCCGGGCGCGCGCGATGCTGCACTTCGACCGCGACGGTGAACTGCGACGGCGCTTTCTCCTGA
>JAOPZQ010000551.1 GCA_025964075.1 Solirubrobacterales bacterium
GGGTATCAGCACGTCTTGTAGAGGCGCCGCGGGGCCGCCGCGCCCGTCGGCGAGAGCTCGCGGACGTGCCCGACTGCGGCAGTCTCCCCCGCGAGCACCCGCTCGACGATCACTTCGGCGATTGCGCGTGCGTCGATGACGTAGCCGCCACGGGCTATGCGCGCCTTGAGCTCCTGGATCATCAGCATGCGTTCCTCTTGCATTGGACCGTTCGCTTCCGGTATCGAGCCATCGGGGGCCGACGTTGAGGCGCCCGCGCCACGCCGGAACGTCCGTCCATGGGGTGGAGACCCCATTTGGTTGGGAATTTCCTCGCGGTTGGTCGGTGAAACGTGGCGGTGGCTCTGGTGTGGCGGCTCTTTGCGCCCGTCAGGACCGCCCAACGACTGCGGCCACGAGGGAGGAGGGTGCGAACGGTGGCGGCGATGCTTCCGCCGGCGCTTCGCTCGCGCGGCGCGGGCGGAACCCCCCAGACCCCGCGCTTTTTCAGGGGTTCGGCAGATGGAGCCCACTGAGCGGGCTCGTTCCGCCACACGTCCGAAATGTAGGCACGCCTGGTGAGTTCTGCCCGCCGCCGCGGCTCCGCTCCCTCCCCCTCGAGGCCGTCGTTTTTGGGCGGTCCTGAAGGGCGCCTACGCGCCCGAAGCCCCGGCGCCCGCCAGCGCCTGCCCCCGCGGCCGCTGCGACACGAGCCGCGCGAACACCACGATGCGGTTCGCGGCGCTGTACAGCGGGTGGCAGGCCGAGAGCACCAGGCGCGGGTAGCCGACGGCCTGCGTGATCCACAGCGCCGTGGGCTTGACGATCCGCGTGCGCTCGACGTCGTAGGTGAAGCGTCCGTAGGGCATGTCGATCGTGATCGGATCGCCCGGCTTCAGCGCGTCGACGTGGCGGAACGGCGCGAGGTACGTGGTCCGGTGGCCGGCGATCGCGACCGTGCCGCGCATGCCGGGCAACGGCGTGCTCGGGTAGTGGCCGGGGCCCTTCTGGAGATCGCCCGTCCCCGTGCCCTGCACGACCACGAAGCTCGCGCCGATCCTGGGGATCTTGATCCGCCCGACGGCGTGGCCCTCCTTCACCGTCCGACGGAAGTTCCGGGCGAGGAAGGTGATCCGCTTCGTCGGCGAGGCGAGCTTGTGCAGCGCCTTCTGGACGGGGGCCGTCAGGGCCTGCGCCTCCAGGTGCTTCAGGTCGCTGCCGAGCTGGTCCTGCTGGATCTGCGCGTAGATCGCGGTGATCGGCTCCTGCCACGCGAGCGTGATGCCCGCGTCGAGGATCAGCAGCGAACCGGCCACGATGAGGACCGTCGAAAGCCCCCGCAGCACGGTCCGGTACATGCCGCCAGTATCTCGCACCGCTATCGCCGCAGCGCCGACTCGGTGCCGCCGAGGGACCCCGGCCCGGCGTAGCTCCCGGGGCCGGTGATCGAGCTCGTCGTCGCCGCGGCGGGCTTCGGCTCCGGACGCTCGCTCCGCACGACGACGGTCACCGCGCCCGCGACGCCGCCGAGCACGAGCGCCCACAGGAGCGCCCAGCCGAACCCGACCTGTCCGCCCGCGACCTGCAACGCGCCCATCCAGGCGAGCCCGAGCGGGCCGAGGGCGAACTGGAGCCCGTAGAGCAGCACGACCACCGCCGCGGGGACGAGGCCGAGCGCCACCAGGCCGAGCTTCGCCGCCCGGCCCCAGGACACCTCCGGCGCCACCGCGAGCAGGCACATGTGGAGCGCCGGAACGACGAGCGCGGCGGCGAACGGGTTCAGCGCCCACACGCCGATCCCCACGGCGGTGAGCACGGCGATCACCGCTCCCGCCCCGCCCCCGGAGCCTGGGCTGCCACTCACCCCGACGAGGCGGAGCAGCAGCGGTCGCAGCCCGATCCATCCGAGCGCGATGACGATCGCCGTTCCGACCAGCGCGGTCGTCGCATGCCCGCCGATCGGTATCCCGCCCGCGCTCACCGGCCCCGGTGGCGCCGGCCCGAGCAGGCCGGTGACGCGGAGCGCCCGCAGGAACAGCACCGCGAGCACGAACGGGACCATCCCCGCCGCGACCCAGCGCAACCACAGGAGCGGCCGGTGCTTGCGGCGGTTCACGCGCGCGAGGCCGTCGACGGCGGCGACGAGGAGGGGAAGGAGGAGGGCGCCGACGAGCAGGCGAACCGTCCACGCGGGCAGCACCTGCCCCTTGAGGACGAGGTAGGCGGACGGCGAGCGCACCGGCGGATTGCCGTCGAGCGCCGTGATCGCGCGCAAGGTCGCGCGCCCGAAGAGGTCGAGCCGGGTCGCGGAGAAGCCGCTCGCGTCCGCGCGATCGCCGGCCGGACCGATCTGGACCGCCGGGATGCCGCTGGCGACCAGCGGCCCCTGCGCCCCCAGCGTCAGCGGGAACGCCAGCCGCGCGAACTGCGTGAAGAAGCTGGGATTGCCCGGATTGCCCCCGGTCTCGCTGCGCACCGCCGACTCCACCGTCAGCCGTAGGTCGAGCGGCGCGAAGCGCTGCCGATCACCGAAGGGGACGACCCACGGTTGCCGGTTGGCGGTCGTCGCGACGTTGCCGAGCACGAGCACGGCGTCCACCGGCGCGCCGCCGAGGCTGTGCGCGAGATCGGCCGCCCCGGCGCCGCCCTCGCGGCCCGACGTGGAGATCAGGTCGACGGTCCGGCTGAGCGTGCGCCCGCCGAGCACGTGGGCGAGCTCGACCAGCGTCGCGCTGTCGGCGAGGGCGCCCGCGTCGGCGCGCCGGCCGTCGC
>JAOPZQ010000609.1 GCA_025964075.1 Solirubrobacterales bacterium
GGGGCGGATGCCGGGCGGATGCCGGCTGGGGGAAGCAGGAAGAGGACAAGACTGGATGTCTGGCCTCTTCCGATGACCCCGATCCGGCGCCCATCCGGCGCCGCATCCACGTGCGCGGGGTGGTGGAATCAGCCATCTAGCGGTTCAACACACCGGCCACGCAATAGGAGCGCATCGGTCGGGGGCGCCCGCTTGGGCGCCCCCGATCGAGTGCGAGATCTCCTGCGCTACTTCACTCGGAGGACGAAGACCCGCTCGCAGCCGCGTTCGAAGCGAACCTCGTTCTGGTTGATCCGCGCCTTGTCCTTGCGACCGGAGCCGCAGTTGACGTGCGCCGCGGGGCCAGCCTGGGCCGTGTTGATGTGGTCGTTCCCAGCGCCGCCCGACACAAGGTCGGAGCCGAACCCGGCGCTGATCGAGTCGTTGCCCGACCCGCCATACAGCTTGTCGGTCTGCGGACCGCCGGCGAGATGGTCGTTGCCCGAGTCGCCGTACATCCGGTCCTTCCCCAGCGCGCCCGACAGCGTGTCGCTGCCCGAGCCGCCGTCGATGCAGTCATTCCCCCGACCGCCCTCGGCCGCGTCGTTGCCGCCGAGCAGGATGATCCGGTCGGCCTTGTTGGTGCCCGTGATGCGGTCGGCGTGGTTCGTGCCGACGACTACGTACTGCGGGCCGGGACCGTGCACGCACGGGTTGTGCGGATACAGGCGGCGCGCCTCGGCGAGCGTGATCACCCTGCCGCCGCTCGGCCCCTGGTACGGCAGGCCGACGATGATGATCTGCCCCGTCGACGTGACGATCTCGCAGACGTTCTGCGTGGCGTCGTAGGTCGATCCCGGCGGGCACGGGGTCGGCCCCGGCGGCGGCGTGACGCCGGCGCACGGATTGCCGGTCGACGCGCCGGCGATCGCCTCGCCGATGACGACGTCGTTCCCGAGCGCGGTGATGTGCACCGCGCGCTGGGTGACGATGCCCGCCGTCGAGGTGACCTTCTCGTTCAGCGAGAGCTTGATCAGCGGGCTCAGGTTGAGGACGAAGGGCTGGCTGTTCCCCGGGATCGCGAGCGTGTTGCCGTTGATCGTCAGGTTCACGACCTTCGAGCTGGAGGCCAGCGTCGGCGGCGTCGTCGCGCTCGTGCACGTCGCGCTGGCATGCGCCTCGATCGCATCGACTCCGATCGACAGGCCGCCGAGCACGATCCGCGGCGCGGTCACGATCGCGTCCGAGCTCACGGACGGGTTCGTCCCCGGCGTGTACGTGGTGTACGCGCGAACGGCGTCGGCCGTGATCGGTCCGATCGTCGTCGGCTTGACCGTCTCGGCGTTCTGATCGCTCGCACACGGCGTGCCGTTGACGTTGGCCCGAACGGGCTCCACCGTCGCGAGCGGCGGGTTGCCGAGAGTTACCGCGCGTGCGGCGCTCGAACGGCAGACGAACTCGCCGCCGGTCGTCGCGGCGTGTGCTGTTCCGGCCAGTCCGAACAGTCCGATGAGTACGGCGCCAAGCGCCGTCCAATTGCCCCTGCGAGGCATCCCCTGCCCTCCCTTGTAGAAGTCTCTATCCCCTGAACCTGCCCGGGGAGCCTAGGTTTGCGCACGTGCATGTCGGAGGGCTGTGCAACTCTGCGCACGTTCAACGCAGGGAATGTAGCCTTGGAGGTGGCCTGGGGCGCGAAGTCTGGACAAAACCGGTACGTCGCATGGACGACTAAGGTGCCGCCCCATGGACTTCGACCTCACCGACGAGCAGCGCCTCGTCAAGGAGACCGCGCGCTCCTTCACCGACCGCGAGATCGTCGACCGGGCGCGAGAGAACGACCGCAACGAGCACTTCGACCTCGAGCTCGTGGCCAAGCTCGCGGACCAGGGGTACCTGGGCGCGATCGTGCCTCGCGAGTACGGCGGCGCGGGCCTCGACTACATCACCTACGGGCTCGTGGTCGAGGAGGTCGGGCGCGGCGACTCCGCCATGCGCACCGTGATCTCGGTGCAGACCTCGCTCGTGTGCTCGTCGATCCTGCGCTGGGGCACCGAGGAGCAGAAGCAGCGCTACCTGCCCAAGCTGTGCTCGGGCGAGTGGCTCGCCTGCTTCGGCCTGACCGAGCCCGGCACGGGCTCGGACGCGGCGAACCAGCGCACGCGCGCGGTCAGGACCGACGGCGGGTGGAAGATCAACGGCGCCAAGATGTGGATCTCCCTCGCCAGCCACGCGAAGCTGGCGCTGATCTTCGCCCAGACGGATCCCGAGCAGGGCCATCGCGGCCTCGCGTGCTTCCTCGTCGAGACCGAAGGCCAGGACGGGTTCCAGACGCAGGAGATCCATCACAAGATGGGCCTGCGCGGGTCGGACACCGCCGCGATCTCGCTCGACGACGTCGAGGTCCCCGAGGACGCGGTCCTGGGGGAGGTCGGCGACGGGTTCAAGGTCGCGATGAGCGCGCTCGACTCCGGGCGCTACTCCGTGGCCGCCGGCTGCGTGGGGATCTGCCAGGGCTGCGTCGAGGAGTCGGTCAACTACTCGAAGGAGCGCCAGCAGTTCGGCAAGCCGATCGCCAGCTTCCAGCTCGTGCAGGCGATGCTCGCCGACATGAAGGTCGAGACGGACGCGGCGCGGATGCTGGTCTACCGAGCCGGCGCGCTCAAGGACGCGGGCCGGCCGAGCACCACGGAGACCTCGATCGCCAAGCTCTACGCGACCGAGGCCGCGGTCAAGTGCGCGAACACGGCGATCCAGGTGCACGGCGGCGCGGGCTACGTCGACGACCACCCGGTCGAGCGGTACTTTCGCGACGTGCGCGTGACGACGCTCTACGAGGGGACCTCGCAGATCCAGAAGCTCATCATCGGGCGCGCGCTGACCGGCATCAACGCGCTCGTGCCGTCCTGAGGTGTCGGCCGTACCCGACACGATCGGGGTGCTCGGCGCCGGCACGATGGGCGCCGGGATCGCCCAGATGGCCGCGGTCGCCGGGGCGCGCGTGCTCGTGCACGACCCGCAGGCCGGCGCGCTGGAGCGCGGCCTCGCGAGCGCACGCGCCGGACTCGCGAAGGGCGCCG
>JAOPZQ010000617.1 GCA_025964075.1 Solirubrobacterales bacterium
GCGGGTCGTCACCGACCTCCCGCCGGACTCGCCCGTCCTCGCGGAGGAGATCTTCGGCCCGCTCCTCACCGTCGAACGCGTGCCGAGCGTCGCCGCGGCGTGCGACATCGTCGATGCCCTGCCGTTCGCCCTCACCGGCGGCCTCTTCTCCCGCAACCCGCGCACGGTGGAGGAGGTCGAGCGCCGGTCGCCCGTCGGCAACCTCTACGTGAACCGCGCGATCACCGGCGCGATGGTCGCCCGCCAGCCCTTCGGCGGGAACAAGCTCTCAGGGACGGGCACGAAGGCGGGCGGACCGGACTACCTGCTGCAGTTCGTCGAGCCCCGCGTGGTCACCGAGAACACGATGCGCCACGGGCTCGTCGTCTGATCCGGCCGGCCGCCGCGCGTACCTACTGCACCGTCAGGGTGCCGACCATCCCGGCCGCTCGGTGACCGGGCACCGGGCAGTAGAACGTGTACTTGCCGGGCTTGAGCGTCACGGTCACGCTCGTCGTGCTGCCGGGCTGGACGACCTTCGAGTCCTTGTCGACGCCGTTGCCCTCGACGGCGACGCCGTGGGGCTGGGCGTTGCCCGAGGCGTTGTCGAGGGTGACCGTGACGCTGCCCGCCTTGGCGGTGAGCGTCGTCTTGCTGAACGCCAGGCCGCTGCTTTCCACGGCCCCCAGCGCCAGCGCGCCGCCGCTCGCGCCCGAGCCACTCGACGCGCCGCCCGAGGACGAGGAGGACGTCGTCGACGCCGGCGGCGGCGCGCTCGCGGGCGTCGAGGACGAGGACGACTTGGAGCTCGAGCCGCAGGCGCTCAGGGCGAGAGCGCTGAGCGCGAGCGCGCCGAAGGACAGACGGGTCCCGATGGGGAGCATAGTGTTCGTACACCTTTCGATTCGGGGTTCGCCTCAAGGACGCCGAACCCGCCGGGAACCTTCCTCGGCGATCGGGGGGTTGCGCGAGGGGCGGGTTGGGGGTATCTCTGTCGGAGTGCTGCTCCCGCTCTGGCTTCGCGTGTCGCTGGTGGCCGTGATGGTGGGATCGCTGGTGTTCTCGTTCTTCGGCCCCGAGCCGCAACGGGCACGCTCGCCCCGCCGGTTCACGTTCTCCCTGTGGCTGGCCGTGGGGATCTGGGCGATCGCCGGCGTCGCCATGCTCCAGGGCCACCTCGGCACGGGCGCGCTGATCATCACGCCGGGCGTCGAGGCCCTCTGCTACGCGGTGTGGATCTCCCGCAACCTCGACGACACGCCGCCGGACGAGGGCTGGAGCGACGAGGGGCCCAAGGACGTGCCCCCGGACGGGGACTGGGAGCGCTTCGAGCGCGCCTTCCGCGCCTGGGAGGCGCAGCGACGGCCCCGCTCGAGCCGGCCGCGCTCGCGGGTAGGCGCCTAAGCCGGTCTCGGCAGCGCCGCCGCCAGCTCGTGCCGAGAGGACACGCCGAGCTTCCGGAAGGCATGGCGCAGGTGGAACTCGACGGTCTTGCCGGTCACGAACAGCGCCTGGGCGATCTGGCGGTTGGTCGCGCCCGACGCCGCGAGCTCCGCCACCCGCCGCTCGCTCGCGGTCAGCGCCTCCGGCCCGCTGAGAATGACCTTGCGAGGTCTGGCCCCGGTTGCCTCGAGCTCGGTCCGCGCCCTCTTCGCCAAGCGGGAGGCGCCGCGCACGGTCGCCGCCTCGAGCCCGCGGCGCAGCGGCTCACGGCTCTCGACGCGGCGGTTGGCGCGGCGGAGCGCCGCACCGAGATCGACGAGCGCGCGGAGGTGCTCGAGCCGCGCCGGGGCCGGCTCCGGCATCGCCACCGCCTCCGTCAGCAGCGCGAGGCCGCGCTCTCCGCCCTCGGCGAGCCCGAGGACGCGCAGCGCGCCGAGCACGCCGCGCGTCAGCCCCACCCGGCGCGAGAACTCGAGCTCCTCGGCCGCGAGCGCGAGCGCGCGACCCCGATCGCCTGACGCGAACGCGGCCTCGGCGGCGCCCAGACGCCAGGCGACGTCTCCCGTCGTCAGGACGCCGAACACCTCGGTGAACAGGCGCCCGGCCTCGAGATGGTCGGCAAGCGCCTCGTCGGCGCGACCCTGGCGGAGACGCAACACGCCGCGGGCGTCGAGCAGCGCCGGATGCTCGATCGAGGTCCCGGCGGGCTCGTCGTCCAGGATCGACAGCGTCGTCTCGGCGGCGTCGAGCTCGTCGCGCTCGATCTGACAGAGCGCGAGCGTGTAGGCCGCCGAGCGGGCGTACATGTGCCATCCGAACCGCGTGGCGTCGAGGGCCGCCTGCGCGTCCGTCGCCGCCTCCGCGATGCGGCCCTGGTAGTACAACGGGATCGAGCGCTCGTAGCTCGCCGTCGCGAACGCCAGCGGGGACCCGAGTCGCCGCGCATCCTTCATCGCCGCCTCGCAGACGTCCAGGCTCAGCTCCAGCTCGTCGGTGAAGTCGAACGCGCCGGTGACGAGCGTCCAGTTGAAGCCGGCGGCGGTCTCGTCGGCCAGGAGGGAACCGCCGTCCCACGCGCGCAGCGCCAGCGCGCGCACCTCGTCGCGGGGCGCGGCGGCGAGCGTGCGATGCAGCGCGGTCTGCGCCAGCAGAGCCCGATCGCCGGGCGCGAGCGGACCCGTGAGGTGTGCCACGGCGGACTCCGCGCGGGCCAGCGCGCTCGCGCGCAGCTCGGGATCGATCGTGGCGGCCGCCACGTAGCCTGCCTGCAGCTCGCTCGCGAGCTCCCCGGCGGAGCCGTCGAGCTCGTCGAGGCCGGCGTCGAAGGCCGCCGCGGCCTCGCGATGGCGGCCCTGGACGTAGAGCGTGTGTCCCCGGATACGCTGGATCGCGGCCCGGCGGCCCGGATCCTCCGCCCGCACGACGGCGTCGGCCAGCCGAGCCGCCGCCCCGCCACGGCCCGCCGCCGCCTCCGCCACCCCGAGCTCGACCAGCACGTCGACGAGATCCTCCGCGATCGGGGGCTCGTCGAGCGCCCGCTCCAGGTAGC
>JAOPZQ010000013.1 GCA_025964075.1 Solirubrobacterales bacterium
AGAGCGCGGCGTCCCCGGCGACCTCGGGGAGGGACGAGCGGTCCGAGCACGCGACCGGCACGCCGCGCCGCATCGCGTCGAGCACCGGGAGGCCGAAGCCCTCGTACAGCGACGGGACCACGACCGCCGTGGCGAGCGCGTAGAGACCCTCGAGGTCGGCAGCGTCGAGCCATTCCGGGAGGACGAGCGCGTCGCCGGCGCCGGCGCGGCGGCGGAGCTCGTCGTCGTAGGGACTCGCGTAGCCGGTGACGACGAGCGCGGGGCGGCGCTCGGCGGGCATCGCCGCGACGGCGTCGACGACCCGCGCGGCGTTCTTGTGAGGTCGCTTGGCGCCGACGCAGAGGAGCACCGGCCGCGCCCCGAGGCCGAGCCGCTCCCGCAGCTCCCCCTCCGGCGTCGGGACGGCGGGCGCCCGCGAGTTCGCCGCGAGCGGCACCACGTCGACGCGCGACTCCTCGACGCCGAGGTGCGATACGAGGTCCGCCTTCGTCGAGGCGGCGTCGACGACGATCCGGTGCGAGCGGCGCGCGGCGGCGGGCACGAGCACGCGCATGCCGAGCGCCCGCACGCCGAAATGGGCGTCGGGCATGAGCTTGTAGAGGAGGTCGTGGATCGTCGTGACCCGCCGGAAGCGCCCGCGCACCGGGGCGGTCGAGGCGAGCGAGTGGACGAGGTCGACGCCCGCGCGCTCAGCTCGCCCGGGCAGGAGGAGCTGCTCCCCGCGGACCCACTCGAGGCGGTTCGTCGCTCGCACCGGCACGACGACGCGCTCGGCGCCGAAGTCCTCGGCCGCCGCCTCGCGGTTGACGAACGCCGTCACGCGCAGGCCCGGGAGCGCGGCCAGGCGCGGCACCAGCTCCCGGGCGTAGACCTCCATCCCGCCGGTCTCGCCGGGGACGAGGAAGACCAGGTTGAGCCCCACGTGCATGGCGGGCCACAGTAGCCTGGCGCCGCGTGGGTCTCGTCATCGGCATCGACGCACGCGCCGCGGCGGAGGTGCCGGCGGGCCGGGGCCGCTACGTCCGCGAGCTCCTGCGCGCGCTCGCCGGGCTGCCCGAGGCGGCCGACGCTCGCTTCGTCCTCTACGCGCGGGAGTGCTGGGAGGACGACGCCCTGGACCGGCGTTTCGCCTGGTCGCTCGTCCCCCTGCCCGATCCGCTCTGGCACCTCGCCGCCGCCGTCCGGGCGAGCCGCGGGACCGACGTCGTGCTCTCGACCAACAGCTACCTGACGGCGTGGGGCACGTGGAAGCCGACCGCGATCGTCGTCTACGACCTCGTGCCGTTCGTCGACGGCGCGGCGGCCCAGTCGCGGGCCGCGCGGATCGAGCGCGCGACGATCCGCCCGGCGCTGCGCCGCGCCGCGGCGCTCGTGTGCATCAGCGAGGCGACGCGCGCCGACCTCGTCGCCCGCTACCCCGCGGTCGCCGCGAAGGCGCACGTCACCCCGCTGGCCGCCGAGCCCGCGTTCGCCGCCCCCGTGACGACGCCCGGGCATCCGTCGCTCGACCGGCCCTACGTCCTCGCGGTGGGCACGCTGGAGCCGCGCAAGAACCTCGAGCGCCTGATCGGGGCCTGGCGGCGGCTGCCCGTGCCGCTGCGCGACAAGCACACGCTCGCGCTCGTGGGGCCGCGCGGCTGGGACGACGAGCGGATCCTCGCCGCCGCGCGCGGCGCCGACGTGCGGCTACTCGGCCGGGTCAGCGACGCCGAGCTCCGCGCGCTCTACGCCGGGTGCACCGCGTTCGCGTACCCGTCCCTGTACGAGGGCTTCGGCCTGCCCGTGCTCGAGGCGATGGCCGCGGGAGCGCCGGTCGTCACCTCGAGCGTCTCGAGCCTCCCCGAGGTCGCGGGCGACGCCGCGCTCCTCGTCGACCCCCGCGACGAGGCGGCGATCGCCGGGGCGCTCGAGCGCGTGCTCACCGACCCCGCGCTGGCCGACGACCTGCGCGCGCGGGGTCGAGCCCGCGCCGCCGAGTTCTCCTGGGAGCGGACGGCACGGGCCACGTTCGCCCTGTTGGCTACCCTCGCCGCCGGGCGTTGACGATGCGAAGACTGCTGCCACACGCCCGGCGATGGACGCAGCTCACGGTCCAGCACTGGTGGCGATCGCTGGTCGCCCGGGTCGTCCGGCGGCGCCGGGGCCAGCGGTTCTTCGAGCTCGGCGGCCGCCGGTACGAGTACCTGGTCCATCCCGTCAACCGGACCTGGCGAAACGAGCGGGCCGTCGAGATACCGATCGCCCGCGCGGCGCTCGCGGACCATCGGGGCGAGCGGATCCTCGAGGTCGGGAACGTGATGAAGCTCTACGACGGCGGGTCGTACGACGTCGTCGACAAGTACGACGAGTCCGTCATCGCGGTCGACATCGTCGACTACCGGGCGGAGCCGTACGACTTCATCCTCAGCGTCTCGACGATCGAGCACATCGGTTGGGACGAGGACCAGCGCCTCGGCCTCGACGAGGAGCCGGACCGGTACAAGACGCGCACCGCGATCGCCCACCTCGTCGGCCTGCTGAAGCCGGGCGGCGAGCTCCTCGTGACGATGCCGATCGGCCACAACCAGCACCTCGACGCGCTCATCGAGAGCGGCGAGATCTCCTTCGACGAGCGGCAATGCCTGAGGCGGACGGCCGACGGCCGCTCCTGGGAGGAGGCGGACTGGGACCTCGTGAAGGACGCCACCTACGACTACGAGCGGATGACCGCCAACGCGATCGTCGTCGGCGGGATCAGGAAGGCCTGACGCGGCGCCGGCCCAGCTCGCCGCGGAGCTGCCGGAACGTCTCGTAGAGCTCGCGGAGCTTCGGCGAGCCGAGGCGCAGGAGGAGCGCGGCACGCAGGGAGACGAGCGAGATCAGCCCCGCGACCCGCACGACGGCGAGCGCGAGCCGCGGGCGCGGGTAGTAGCGCTCGACGCTGTCGAGATAGGCCGTCGACGCGAGCGGCGAGGAAGGCGAACTGCCGCCGCCGACGTGCACGAAGACCGCATCGGGGACGACGTCGATGCGCCATCCGGCGGCGGCGATGCGTCGCTGCCACTCGGTCTCCTCCAGGTACAGGAAGAAGGCCTCGTCGAGGGGGCCCGCGGCCCGGGCCGCGTCCGCCCGGACGAGCAGGGCGGCGCCGATGGCGTGGGCGATCGGTCGGGGTGCGTCGAGCGCGGAGCGCGGGACGTTGTGCGGATCGAGCCGGGTGCCGCGGACGAGGAACGCGAGCGGGGCGCAGAAGTCGACGAACAGCGTCACGAGGTTGGGGAAGCGCCGGAACGCGTTGTCCTGGGGCGACCCGTCCTCGTTGCGCAGCAGCGGGGCCGCGACCCCCACCTCCGGCTGGTCGTCGGCGTAGGCGACGAGGCGGGCGACCGCGCGGTCCTGCGCGAACGCGTCCGGGTTCACGAGCAGCAGGTAGCGCCCGCGGGCCCGGGCGATGCCGGCGTTGTTGCCCGCGGCGAAGCCGCGGTTCGCGCCCGTCTCGAGCACCGTCGCCCCCGGTCTGCCGGCGCGCAGCACCTCGACGTCGTCGGCGCCCGATCCGCCGTCGACGACGATCTCCTCGAGTGTCAACCCGGCTCCGTCGGCGGCCGCCGCGGCGTCGGACAGGGCCCGGAGCACGAGGCGAGCCGAGCGGTAGTTGACGACGACCACGGAGATGTCCGGGCGGCCGGCGGGGTTCGAGTGCGCCATGCTTCGAGCCTTGCAGGATGCCATCGACAAACCGGCGGTGCCGCCCGGCCTCGACGACCCGCTGGACGCCGCCTCCGCCGGCGCGACGGCGATCCGCGGCAGCGCTCTGCGCTCGGGCGGCTACATCGCCGGGATGTTTCTCGCGCTCCTGTCGGGGCCGCTGCTCGTGCGCCATCTCGGCGTCGCCGAGTTCGGCGTCTACGTCACGATCACCGCGCTCGTGACGATCGTCGCGGGTATCAGCGACCTCGGCCTGACGTCGCTGGGCGTCCGGGAGTGGGCACAGCGCGACGCTCACGAGCGCGAGTCGCTGATGCGCGACCTCCT
This sequence comes from Solirubrobacterales bacterium, assembly GCA_025964075.1. Lineage (GTDB taxonomy): Bacteria > Actinomycetota > Thermoleophilia > Solirubrobacterales > Solirubrobacteraceae > JAOPZQ01. The sequence continues at coordinate 4,015 of JAOPZQ010000013.1, forward strand.
CGGGGCCCGGCTCGCGTTCACGGCGATCGGCATCGGCGGGGCGATGGCCTTCGCCGTCGCGGCCGGCTACGACTCGCGGCGGCTCCTCGGCACCGCGCTCGCGTGTGTCGCGCTCGTCTTCATGGCGCTCCAGGGTGCGCTCACGGTGCCGCTCGCCGGCCAGCTGCGCCAGGGTCGGATCGCGGCCGCCGACATCGTTCGCCAGGCGACGCAGGTCGGTCTGATCGTGCTGCTCGTCGTCGTCGGCGCCGGGCTGGTGCCGCTGCTCGGGGCGGCGATCCCGGCCGCGCTCGCCGCGCTGGCGTTCACCGCTGCCGCCGCGCGGGGCGCGATCGTCATGCCGTCCGTGCATCCGCGCCACTGGACCGGCCTGCTGCGGGGAACGATCCCGTTCGCCGCGGCGTCCGCCGTCAGCGTCGTCTACCTCCGCACCACGATCATCATCACGTCGCTCGTGGCGAGCGCGGCCGAGAACGGCCAGTTCGCGATCGCGTTCCGTGTGATCGAGGTGCTCGTCAACGTGCCGCAGCTCCTCGTCGGTGCGCTGTTCCCGCTTCTCGCCCGCATGGCGGTGACCGACCGGGCGCGCCTCCGCGACTCGCTCGAGCGCACGCTGACCGGCTCGCTCGCCATCGGCGGCCTCGTCGCCACCGTGGTCGCCACGGGGGCGCCGATCGCCGTGCTCGCCCTCTCGGGCTCGCGGCCCCACGGCGCCGTCGTCGCGCTGAGGATCCTCGGCGCGGGACTGGGCTTCACGTTCATCAGCGCCGCCACGCTGTACGGGCTGCTCGCGCTGCGCGCGCACCGCTCGATCCTCCTCATCAACCTCGGCGCGCTTGCCCTGAACGCGGCGCTCACCCTGGTCCTCGCCGACGCGCACGGCGCGATCGGAGCGGCGATCGCCCTCGCGGTCTCCGAGCTCGCGGTGGCGGCCGTCTCCACGGTCGTGCTGCACCGGGCGCTCGGGGGCCTGCGCATCGGGCTCTCGATCCCGATGCGGGTGCTCGCCGCCGTG
>JAOPZQ010000014.1 GCA_025964075.1 Solirubrobacterales bacterium
GGCTCCGGAGTCTCGCGGCATCGCGGGTCGCTCCGGCGCGCGCAAAGAGGACCAGAGCCTCGCTGAGCGCGTCGGTCCCCGACTCGGCAGTCCCCTGCCGCTGCTGCGCGAGGCCGAGGTCCTCCCATGCGGTCGCATGTGCAAGGGATCGGGGGCTTCGTTTGAACAGACTCACGGCCTCGGACAGCTTGTCGATATCGCCGTTGAGCAGGCCGCTGGCGTGGGCCGCAATAGCGGCCAGCGACGGAACGCCAAGGCAAAGCTCCGCGCGTCGCTTCGCGTCCGCGACGGCGCTTTCGGCGAGCTCGCGGTCGCCGACGGCCATAGCGATTCGCACCATCTGCGGCTCGTCGGCCATATCCATCCAGAGTCTGCGGAGCACATGCGCGCGCTCTGGCTCGCCCATCGCACAGAGCCACTGGTGAGCCGCCCGCGGCTCACCGTCGGCTGTTGCCTGCAGACACAGCAACCAGGCCGCGTGACGACGAACGCCCGGAGTGCTCTCGTTCAGCATCGTCTTGGCGATCTCGCTCGTCTGGCGAACCTGCCGGCCGTCACCGGTGTGGAGCGCCAGTCGCCCGAGCGCGACCACCCCCGAGGCGTCCATGACGGTGACGACCGGGGGTCCATGGGGATCGAACCGACCGGTCAACATCAGGGAGGCGTCCTCGAGCCGACCGAGCTGCAAGAGCATCTGTCCCCGCGTGATCTCCGCGACGTGCAAGAACCAGGAAAACCCACGCTTGAGCGACTCGGCGATTATTCCGTCGATCGCTTGCAGCGCGTCTTCCTCGCGATCGAGGGCGAGGAGTGACTTCGCCCGCCACAAGCGGGTCAGGAGCTCATCGAGTCCGTGTACTTCGGCCAACTCGTCGCGGAGAACCGCCTCGAACAACTCGAGCGCGTGCGCGAAGTGCCCGCCCATGTATTGCAGGCCGCCCTCGCTGAGGGCGAGCGGGAACCGGGCAACTCGGTCAAGGCGCCCGCCGGCGGCGACGGCCTCTGATAATGCCGCCTGCGCCTCGTCTGTCCGCCCCGCCGCCACGAGGTTGTAGGCCAGCTTCGCCATGTGCGCAAGGCGCAAGTGATCCGGTAGGCCCTTCAGCTTCAAGGCCTCGCGGCTGGCGTGCACCCTCACGTCGGGGGAGACCAACCACATGCCGGCGATGCCGAGCCGCACCTCCGCCTCCTCCGGTGCCGGAAGCACCGCCCGCATTGCGTTATCCGCGAAAGCCTTCGCCTCCTCGATCCGTCCGGCCGCGTGGAGCGACATCGCGGCTTGGACGACGAGCGGACCGCGCAGGGAGTGGCGCTCGGGCGTGAGCTCCAAGCCGCGCCGGCTGAGATCGGCGCTGGCTCCCGGATCGGTCGTCGCCAGGGCCTCTGCGGCCTTGAGGAGCGTGGTGATCGCGACTTCGTCCCCGGGCGCGGCGCTGCTCCCGAGTTGGATCGCGACTTCGATGGGCAGCGCTCCGCCGGCGAGCATGACGTCGGCGGCCTGCCGATCGAGCGCCCGGCGGGCGGAGGGCGCAGATGAGCGGCGCACCGCTTCGCGGATCAGATCGTGCTGGAAGGACAGCTGCTCTCCGCGCTCTCGGATGATGCCGGACTCGATCAGCTCGTCGATCGGCGTCAGCAGCGAGGCGGGGGGGAGAGCGAGCATCGTCGCGAGGTCGGAGAACGAGAACGTGCGCCCCAGCGATCCGGCCACCGTGGCGATGAGGCGCGCTGGATCGGGCATGCGGGCCAGGCGCTCTCGCATGCTCGCGCGGACGCGGTCGGGAAGCCTGCGGGCGGTCAGGGTCGCATGGCCGGCGTCGATGCGGACGAGTTGCTCTTGCCGCAGGCCCTTCAGCAGTTCGACGAGGAGGAATGGGTTGCCGCCGGCCTCGCCGGCCATGAGGAGGAGGGTCTCGTCGGGCTCGGCGTCCATCACGTCGCTCGTCACCTGCGCCACGGCGGCTTGGTCGAGCGGCTCGAGCACGAGCCTCTGCGCCCCCTCCTCGGTGAGATATTCGACGGCGCTTCGAAGCGGCCCCGGCCCCTGATCGGGGCGCATCGCCAGGACCCATCCGATCGGAAGCGAGGCGAGGCGCGGTGGCAGCGCGCGGAGTGCGGCCACGGTGCCGCTGTCGGCCCATTGCACGTCGTCTAGGACGATGAGCAGCGGGCTGTCCATCGCGGCGCGCTCGAGCAGGGACTGCAGATCCTGCAGGCGCCAGTAGCGCTGCTCGGGTGACGCGTGGAGGCTGGCGAGCGCGGCGCGATCGAGCGGCGGCTCTCGCCCGTCGAAGAGCGCCCTGAGCAGCGGCGCGAGCTCGGCCACGGACTCTGAAGGCTCGGCCGCGGCGAGACCGACCGGGAAGGACAGGCGCTGCGCCATCCTCACGGCCTCGCCGATCAGGCGGCTCTTCCCGATGCCGGCCGCTCCCTCGATCAGCAGAACCGCACCCGAACCCGAGCGCACACGATCGAGCAGGTCGCCCAGCACGGTCAGCTCCGGGTCCCGGCCGCGGATCGTCGGGCTAAACGCTGATGGCCGCGCCACAGGTGCGCTAGATGCTAGTCCCCGCTCGGCCTCGGCCTCCCGAAAAACATCACTCATGCGTGCCAGGCGCCAGGCGGTGACTCGGCGCACCCTCCGCGGAGACGGCGGGCTTGCGAAATGTCCGCCGACCCGACGAAGGAGCAGCGATGTCAACGATAGGGCAGAGCGGCCTCATGGCGCAGCGGGCGCTGGTGACGGGCGCGACGTCGGCGAGCCAGCCGGAGCAGCACGACACTGCGCCGACACGCTTCGTCGAAGCGGACGGGATCCGCTTCGCCTACCGGCGCTTCGGCGACCCGGCCGGCACGCCGATCGTGCTGCTGCAGCACTTCATGGGCAACCTCGACAACTACGACCCGGCGATCACCGACGCGCTCGCGATGGGCCGCGAGGTGATCCTCACCGACAACGCGGGCGTCGGCCTCAGCACCGGCCGCGCGCCGGAGAGCGTCGCGGGGATGGCGAGGGACGCCGCCTCGCTGATCGACGCGCTCGGCCTCGAGCAGGTCGATCTCTTCGGCTTCTCGATGGGTGGCTACGTCGCGCAGCAGATCGCCGTCGACCGCCCCGAGCTCGTACGGCGGTTGATCCTCGTCGGCACCGGTCCGCGTGGCGGTGACGGGATGGGCCAACTCGACCCGAACGTCGCGCCGCTGTTCGGGAAGCTCTACGACCCGCAGGATCAGATGTGGCTCCCGATCTTCTTCTCGCCCTCGGATGCGAGCCAGGCCGCCGGGCGCCGCTTCCTCGATCGCATCCGGGCGCGAACCGAGGACCGCGACGCCCCCGTCTCCGACGCCACCGTCGACGCTCACCTGGCGGCGGCCCGCGCGTGGGGAGCCTCTGCCCCGGACGGCTTCGAGTACCTCCAGGCGATCCGCCAGCCGGTGCTCGTGGTCAACGGCAGCAACGACATCGTCGTCGCGACCGTCAACTCCTACATCCTGCAGCAGAACCTGCGCGACGCCGAGCTGATCCTCTTCCCGGACTCCAACCACGGATCCCATTTCCAGTTCACGGACCGGTTCGTCGCCTACGTCACCGCCTTCGTCGATCGGTAGGCCTCATGTTCGACCACATCACCCTTCGAGTCCCCGACCTGACGGCCGCCAGCCGTGCCTTCACCGCGGTGCTCGACGCGCTCGAGATCGAGCAGACCACGAGCACACCGACCGTCTCCGTTTGGGGGAACTTCGCGCTCACCCAGACCGACGAGGAGCATCCGATCGCCCGGCGCGTCGAAGTCGCGTTCATCGCGCCGACCCCGGCTCACGTCGATCGCTTCGCGCGCGCCGGCGTCGACGCCGGCTTCGCCCGTAACGGACCCGCCGGCCTTCGACCCGACTACGCCGAGGACTACTACGCCGCCTTTCTCAAAGACCCCGCAGACAACAGCTTCGAAGCCGTCCACCGCCACGGTGAGCGGCCCGAGGGCAACATCGACCACGTCGCCCTCCGGGTCAGCGACGTCGCGGC
>JAOPZQ010000022.1 GCA_025964075.1 Solirubrobacterales bacterium
GAGCGCCATCGCGCTGATCGGGAGGGCCCGCAGGCCGGGACCGACCGGGCCGGCGCGCTTGATCAGCGCCCGCTGGACGTGGAAGGCGCCGAGCGCCGACAGCGTCTCCTCGCGCGGGAGGTAGAGCGGGCCGTGGCGCCGGGCGTCCAGGAGGACCGGCAGCAGGTCGAAGATCTCGAGGCTGTCGTCGTCGCGGGCGAGGGCTTCGAGCTCCGGGGCGCAGCGCGGCACGCCGGCGGTCGGCATCGTCGCGCGCTCGGGATGGACCGCGAGCTTCGGCGGGGCGATCGCGACCACGTAGCGAATGCCGAGCTGGTCCAGCAGGGTCGCCGACTCCTGCAGCTCGTCGGCGACGCGGCGCAGCGTCGTGAGGCGATCGGCGTCGGTCTCGCTGAGACCGAACAGCCAGCCGTCGCTGCCGGTCAGGGCGGTCGTCGCGGGGTCGCGCACCGGCGGCGGTGCGTCGTCGGCGATCGGGTTCGCCCCGAGTGGGCCGGTGTGCTCGACCAGCTCGGCGCCCGCCCACGGGCCGTCGCTGCCGGTCCTCGTCCAGTCGTCGAGCATCCGCAGGCGGCCGGTGGCTCCCTCCACGCGCACGGCAACGTGCAGCGGCTGCTCGGCGAGCAGGGCCTCGGGCAGCTGGACGGCGAAGGCATGACGACCATCGCCGATGCCGGCCTTCGCGAGCCCCGGAGCCTCCGAGTCCGCCACGTCGCTGCCGACCGGGCGCCCGTTGACCCAGACGGTGACCGTCACGCGATCCTCGTTGTCCGCCGGGTTCCAGGCCCACCCGGTGACCACGCCCCCGAGCGACTCCTCGACCCGGCCGTCGGCGACCTTCGACTCAACTGTGGCCATGGGCGCGCATGCTAGATAAACGACCGCTTCGGACCGGCATGCCGCTTAGACTCGCGCGGTGGCGCTCCGTGGATACATCGATGGCCTGATCGGAGGAGAGGTCGTCGGATGGGCGCTCGACGACGAGCTTCCGGGCCAGCGCCTGCGAGTCACGGGCTCGTTGGACGGCCGGGCCCTGGAGACGGTGGTGGCCGACGAGCTACGCGGGGATCTCATGACCGCGGGGTTCATCGACGGAGCGCACGGCTTTCGGATCCCCTTCGACGTGCGGCACATCACGCCCGGCAGCCATCTGGTCGACGTGTCCGTGGTCGGCCGCGACGAGTCGCTGCCGCTCGCCGACGACTGGGTGGTACACGGAGACGGCGACGCCCCGATCGCCGGCGTGCTGCTGCGGACGGCGGATGAGCCCACGTCCACCGTCGAGGAATCGCCGGCGAGCGCGGTGGAGGAGGCGGTCGCCGAGCTGCCCGAGCAATCGCGACCGAGCGGGCCGGAGGTCGCTCTGGTCGGTTCGGGAGGCTGGCTGTTCGCGGTCCCGGCGGTCGGGCTGGACGCGCTCCGGGGGCACGCGCGGATCGCCCACGCCGCGCTGGACGCCGACGTCGCGGCGGTCGAGGCGTTCTACGAGCTGGCGGCGTCGGTCGGCGCGGTCGCCTGCGTCGCCGAGTTGCCCGGCAAGCTGCAGGTCTACGCGGAGCACCTGCCTTCCGGGCTCACCGTCGATCGCGATGGGCGCTGGGCGCGGCGCCTGGCCGCACGGCTGCGCGACAGCGACCGCGCGGACGTCCTCGACCTCTACGACGTGCTCGTCGACGCGCGCATCCACGGACGCGTCTTCTCGCGGACCGGGCGCTCGTTGACGTGGGTCGGCGCGTTTCACGCCTACCGCGCGATCGCCCGGCAGCTCGCGGTGCGCCTGCCCGCGCTGGCACCACCGGCGGTGGCCGACGTCGAGCTCGGCCCGCTCGAGCCCGTGCCCGACACGCTCGCCGACGGGCCGCTGGCCGTGTGGGTCGACGGCGACGTCGTCCGCATCGACGGGCTGGCCCGCCCGATCCCGGCCGACGAGGAGCCGATACTCGAGCTCGGCGACACCGTCGCGTCCGGCAAGGATCTTCCCGCCGGCCTGGTCGTGCACGACGGCGGCGGCGCCAGGATCACGACGCTGCTCGGCGACCACTTCTCGCGCACGGCGGTCGTCGTCGCCGGCGGTGTCGAAGAGAGCGTGGTGCGCTCGGCACGGCCCGACGCGATCGTCTGGGTCCGCGGCGACCGCTGAGCTACTCGCGGCCCGTCATGTCGTCGAAGGCGTTGGCGACGAGGCGCTGGATCCGCGCGTCGGCGAGCTTGCGGGTCCAGTTGTCGAGGGCCAGCGCGATGCCCAGCGACCCGGCGGCGAAGATCCGGGCGCCCGACGCCGCGGTCCACCGGATGCAGGCGGCCGGACCGAGCTCGCCGTCGTAGTGCAGGAAGCGCGTCAGTCCCGGCGGTTCGTGGCCGGGCCACAGCCCGTCCCACTCGTAGCCGACCACCTCGGCGACCGGCGAGCGGTCTTCGTGGAATCCCGTCCCGGCCATCCATGGGTCGTCGAGCGCGGCCTCGTCCAGCGCGTAGTCGAAGAGCTTGCGCGGGTGGGTGAGGCCGCGCCCGTACTGGACGCCGAGCAGCGTGTGCTCGTCGCGGGCGGGATCGAGCTGGCGGAACTGGCACGTCTTGTTCGCGCCGTCGGTCTCCGGGTCGCCCCGGAAGCTCTTGTAGCCGACGACCGTGCGCTCGTCGTCCTCGTAGCGGATCTGCCAGTACGCGGTGTTGGCGCCCATGAACGCGAGGCACGTCCCGCGGTCGCGTGCGGCCTCGAAGCCGTCGCGCATCTCCCGCGTCCAGTACTCGTCGTGCCCGGAGGTGACGAGCAGGCGGGGACCGACGAGCGACCACGGCGCCCGGTGAGTGTCGACGTCGGTCTGGTAGCCCACGTCGTAGCCGCAGCGCTCCATCCACCGCATCAGCGGCACGTCGTAGTGGAACGGCGCCTTGGCGTTGAGGTTCGACTCCGTCCACGCCGGCACCGGGCGGTCGAAGGAGACCTTGACCGCGGCGACGTTGCCGGTGGAGTTGGAGGTGTACAGGCACTTGCCGCCCCAGTGGTTGTAGGCCTGCACCGTGTTGACCGGGGTCTGCACGAGCACCGCGGGCCGGTCGTCGGGCCGCGGGCGCACGACGAACGGCACGAGCGCGGTCGTTCCGGCGTGCGGCCCCGTGGTCAGGTGCAGGTGGGCGACCCACTGGCCCGAGACCGCGTCGGCTGGGATGTCGATGACGTCGGTCACCGGCCAGCCGGCCGCGACGATCCCCGTTGCCGGGTCGGGCTCGGGCGCGCTGCGCGCCAGGCCGATGTTCGACCGCGTGCGCGCGACCTCACGGCCGCCGTCGCCGCCGTACCAGCCGAGGCGGAAGACGACGACCACGTAGCGGGCCACCGGGCTGGTCGAGACGCAGAGCTCGAGCTGCCCACCCGGCCGTGTCGAGCTCTGGATGCTGTAGCCCTCGATGGCCCCCGGGGGCGCATGATCGACGGCCAACCATGCGCGGGTGCCCGGCCGCGCGTTCTCGTCCGGAATCCTCACTCCGGCCAGCACACTATTGTCTGGCGGATGGCAGCGAAGATCCGGCTGGCCGACGGCCGCCAGATGACCGTGGCGGTGAGCGGAAAGCGCGTCGCGCAGGTGCTCGCCGACACGCTGAGCAGCGAGGTCGAGTTCTACGCTCGATTCACGACCCTCGAGCGGGCGCGCGTCTGGATCAACCCATCCCACGTCACCGCCGTCGAGGATCGTCCCGAGCCGACCAAGTAACTAGCCGGCGTCCGCGGCGGCGCAGAGCCTCACGCTGCGCGTCGTCGTGACCTCCACGTGCCACGGCCGGCGGCCGGCGTCGGCCGGCAGGCGCAGCAGGACCGGCCCGCCGGCGCCGC
>JAOPZQ010000099.1 GCA_025964075.1 Solirubrobacterales bacterium
GCGGCGCCGCGCCGCTCGGCGGGGCCGAATCGAACACGTCGAGGAGCGCGTCCAGCTCGGGCAGCATCGCCGCCAGCGGCTCCGGTTCGCTGAACGGCAGCTCGAGGTACCCGCCGGCGAGCGCGAGGCCGCGGCTGGCGAGGCGCTCGGCGAGCTCCGCGCCGAGCCCCAGGTAGCCGACCGGGCCGAGATCGATGCCGGCGTAGCCCGCCTCCGCGACGTGGTCGAGGAGCTCGAGCGGCTCGGGGACACGGGGGTCGACGCCGACGGTGACCTCGAACGCGCCGTAGCTGACCGGCGCGTTCGCCACGACCACCGCCACGGTGGGGGTCAAGTCTTTCATTGCCACACCGAAAACAAGTCTGCTGCACGGAAAGACTTGACCCCCGTCATGTTGCAACCTCCACCGTCGTGAGCTCGACCGGCGCGCCGGTCATGTGCGCTTGGGCGATCGCCTCGCATACGCCGACGTCGCGCAGGCCGTCGAGGCCGGGCGTGCGCGGGTCCCGGCCCGTGCGGATGCACTCCGAGAACTCGACGAGCTCGCGCCTGAACGCCTCGTCGTAGTCGACCACCTCGACGCTCCGCGAGGCGCGCGGCGTGCCCGGCTCGCCGTCCTCGACGATCAGCTCGCTCGGCGCGCTGCGGAGGAACGGCGAGGGCAGGGCCAGGGTGACGCGACGGTCCGGGGCGTAGAACGCGAACTGCTGGGAGTACCGCGCGATGCCGGGGAGGTCGACCCACGAGAGATGGCACGGCACGCCGCCGAAGTCGAGGTTCACGCTCACGCAGGTGCGAGAGAGGCTCGCGTGGGTGACGCGGTCGGGCTCGCCGAGGATGCCGCGGAGCGCGTTCAGCTCGTGGACCAGGCAGTCGAGGAGGACCCAGCGGTAGGCGGCGCGGGTCTCGTCGTCGGCGTCGGGGAGCGCCGCGTCGAGCCGCGCCTCGTCGTCGGCGCGCAGCACGGCCAGCGTCTCCTCGGGCACGTCGCTCGCGGTGCGCAGTCCGTAGTGCGCGACGTAGGGCTCGAGCGGCGACTCGAGCGTCGTCACCTGCACGAGACGGAGGTCCTCGAGCGCCGGGACGAGCGTCGCCAGGCGCTCGTAGGCGGCGTCGTAGCGCTTCATCGTCCCGACGAGCATCCGCACTCCGGCGCGCTCGGCGACCGCGAGCAGCTCGCGACCCTCGGCGACCGACAGGCACAGCGGCTTCTCGACGAGGACGTGCCGGCCCGCGGCGGCTGCGGCGCTCGCGATCGGCGCGTGGCTGCCGGAGGTGAGGACGAGCACCGCGTCGAGCGGGGCCTCCACGAGGTCCTGCCAGCGCGTGAACGTCCGCTCGACGCCGTAGCGCTGGGCGCAGGCGGCGACGAGCGCGGGCGAAACGTCGCAGAGGGCGGCGATCTCGTAGCGGTCGTCCAGCTCGGTCAGGTAGGGAAGGTGCATGACCTGGGCGATCAGCCCGCAGCCCACCACCCCGACTCGCGTGCGTTCAGTCATCCCTCTCCACCCTGTGGAACGTTCCACGAATGTAGACACGGCCGCTGGGCGCTGTCAAGCGCACGTTCCCAGCACATCACCCTGCGGGTCGTACGAACCTCGCTACTCAGGGACAAATGCGCCTTGACTCCGATGTGAACAATCGGTACAAGATGCTCGGTCGGGAGTTTGGAACGCTCCAAACTCCTGTCGCTCCGAGGGGATGGGAATGTGGTGACGCCTGCGTGAGGGTCGGACTCTTCACCGACGGTCTGGAGCACCTCGACTTCGCGGGCGTTCTCGCCTGGTGCGCGGAGCGCAAGATCCGCGACCTCGAGCTCGGGGTCGGCGGCTACTCGCCCGTTCCGCACGTCGACGTCCCGCGCCTCCTCGCCGACCCGGGCGCGCGTGCGGAGCTCCTCGACCGCGTGCACGGGGCCGGCGCCGCGATCGTCGCCCTCAACGTCTCGGGGAACCCGCTCCATCCCGACCGGCGCATCGGCGCCGTCCACGACCGGCACCTGCGCGACTCGCTCCGTCTCGCCGCGCTCCTCGACGTCGACCGCGTCGTGGCGATGAGCGGTTGCCCCGGCTCGCCCGGGAACGACGCGTGGCCGGTGTTCGCCGGCGGCGCGTGGCTGCCCGACATGGAGGGGCTCGTCGACTGGCAGTGGGAGAAGCGCCTCTGGCCGCACTGGCGCGAGCTGTCGGAGTGGGCGGCGCGCGAGGCCTCCGGCGTCGCGATCTGCCTCGAGCTCCACCCGGGCACCTCGGTCTACAACGCCGCGTCCTACCTCCGCCTGCGCGAGGCGGCCGGCGACAACGTCCGCGTCAACCTCGACCCGAGCCACTTCTGGTGGCAGGGCATCGACCCGGTGCGCACGATCCAGGAGCTGGGCGACGCGGTGGCGTTCGTGCACGGCAAGGACACGCTGATTCATCCCGACCGCGTCGCGCTCCACGGCGTCCTCGACTTCCGCTGGCCCGGGCCACCCGACACGACGCCGTGGCACTTCTGCGCCGTGGGCGAAGGGCGCCCGGAGGAGGAGTGGGCGGCGCTGATCGACGCGCTCGCCGCCGCCGGCTACGACGGCGTGATCTCGATCGAGCAGGAGGACCCGCGCTACGGGCCCGAGGAGGGCGTCGAGCGGAGCCTCGCCGGCCTGCACCGAGCGCTCGCGCGGGCGCCCGCGGGATAGCGATGGAGCTCCGGTACGAGAAGGTCTCCAAGTCCTTCGGCAGCGCCACGGCGCTGCACCCGCTCGACCTGCACGTGCCCGACGGCTGCTTCCTCGCGATGCTCGGTCCCTCGGGCTGCGGGAAGACGACCGCGCTGCGCCTGCTCGCCGGCCTCGAGCCGCCCACCGGCGGGCGCATGTTCATCGGCGAGCGCGACGTCACCGACCTCCAGCCGCGCGACCGCGACGTCGCGATGGTCTTCCAGAGCTACGCGCTCTACCCGCACAAGACGGTCGCGGAGAACATCGCCTACCCGCTGCGCGTGCGCAAGGTGCCCAAGGCCGAGCGCGCGGAGCAGGCCGAGCAGGTGGCGAAGCTCTTGAGCATCGAGGCGCTCCTCGACCGGACGCCCCGCCAGCTCTCGGGCGGCCAGCGCCAGCGCGTCGCGCTCGCGCGGGCGATCGTGCGCCGCCCGCAGGCGTTCCTAATGGACGAGCCGCTCTCGAACCTCGACGCCCAGCTGCGTGCTCAGATGCGGGTCGAGATCAAGCGCCTGCAGCGCGAGCTGCGCACGACGACGCTCTACGTCACGCACGACCAGGTCGAGGCGATGACGATGGCCGACCGGATCGCGGTGATCCGCGACGGGCACCTCCAGCAGATGGGCGCGCCGGCCGAGATCTACGATCGGCCCGCGAACCTGTTCGTCGCGACGTTCTGCGGCTCGCCGCCGATGAACGTCCTCGAGGGCGAGGTCGCCGACGGCGCCTTCCGCCACCCCGCGGGCGCCGTCCCACTCGAGAGCGGGGCACCGCTGGGGGCGGCGAAGCTGGGCTTCCGGCCCGAGCACCTGACCCTGGCCGAGGTCGGCTCGCCCGGCGCGCTGACCGCCGAGATCTACGTCGTCGAGCCCCTCGGCAACGAGACCGTCGTGACGCTCAAGGTCGGCGAGACCCTCGTCAACCTCCGCGCCGCCGCCGGCTTCGACCGGCCGATCGGCGAGCCGTGCGGCGTGCGCCCGGAGCGCGGGCGCCTGCATCTGTTCGACGCGCAGACGGGGGCGGCTCTGAACGGCGCCCGGAAACAGGAACCCGCGGCGGCAGCGGGAGCGACGCCGTGACGAACGAGCGAAGGGAGCCACGCATGGCCGACCAGGGCCAGGACGGAGGCGGGCGCTA
>JAOPZQ010000568.1 GCA_025964075.1 Solirubrobacterales bacterium
GCGCCCGCGCAGGCGCCGCGTCGCCATCACGTCGTACATGTTCAGGCCGATGCCGGTGAGGCGGTCGGGGCGGGCACCCTCGAAGGCGGCGACGACCAGCGGCAGCGGATGGACGAGGTGGGGCGCCAGGCGGACCATGAGCTGGCGCTCGAGCAGCGCCTCGCGCACGAGGCCGAGGTCGAAGCTCTGCAGGTAGCGCAGGCCGCCGTGGACGAGCTTGCTCGACCGGCTCGACGTCCCGGCCGCGTAGTCGGCCTTCTCGACGAGGGCGACCGAGTAGCCGCGGGTCGCGGCGTCGAGCGCCACGCCGGCCCCCGTGATGCCGCCGCCGATCACGACGACGTCGAACGCGTGGTCGGAGAGGGCGTGGAGGGCTGCGTCGCGGGCGATCACTGGGCGGGGTAACTTAGACGGCGCGCAGGCTCGTCAAGCTGGCGGTGGCCGCTGCCGATAGACCATACGTCCAGTCGAGCCCCCGAGGAGCACTGACCAGCCTTGACTTCACGTCCCCTGAGCGCCGTCGCGCTCGCCGCGGTCCTGGCGGTGTGCGCCCCCGTGGCGCTGGCCGACGGCCCCGGCACCGGCGATCAGAGCCCGTCCTACGGCGGTAGCGGCACCGCCAACGACCACACCGCCCCCTACCTCCGCGCGACGATCCGCACCAGGCACCTGGGCACGCTCGCGCAGAACGGCAAGCTCAAGCTCTCCCTGGCCTCGAGCGAGGCGGCGCTGGTCGGCCTCACCGGCACGCTCACGGCGCGCCGGCCGCACGCCAAGGCGCTGCGGCTGAAGCTGAAGGGCGCGACCCTCCTCTTCCAGCGTGCGGGCGCGAAGGGCGCGACGCTGACGCTCTCCTCCCCCTCCCGGGCCCAGCTCGCGGGGCTGGTGAAGGCGGGCGGCAAGACGTCCCGCGGCACGGTGACGATCACCGGGCTCGGCACCGACCGCGCGCGCAACAAGCGCCACCTGAAGAAGTCCGCCGGCCTGGTGCGCTGACTTCCGCCCGGATGGCGGGACATCCCCCGGGCGAAACTCACCAAACGTAGCTACGAAACAGACGTTCGGCGGAATGAGCCCACTGAGCGGGCACCATACCCCCAACGTCCGAAAACGAAAGGGGGGTGGGGGGTTTCGCCCGCTCGAGCGCCCGCCGGGTGGGCGGCCGAGCCACTCCTTCGTAGCCGCCGTTGTCGGGCGGTCCTGAAGGGCCAAGCCGAAGCCCCCAGAGCCCCAGAGCCGCTCAGCCCGACCTCGAGCCCACGCCGCGCAGCAGCCCGACGACCTGCTCGGGATCGACCGGCTTGATCAGGTAGCCATTGGCGCGGAGGTCGTAGGAGCGCAGGACGTCCTCCTCGACCTGCGAGGAGGTCATCACCGCGACCGGGATTCGCCGCAGCTTCGCGTCCGCCTTGATCTCGGCGAGCACCTCGCGCCCGTCCTTGTGCGGCAGGTTGAGGTCGAGGAGGACGACGTCCGGCCGCGGGAGGCGGTCGTGGTCGCCCTCGCCGCGCAGCATCTGCATCGCTTCGACGCCGTCGCGGGCGATCGTCAGCGTGTGGCTGAGGCCGCTGTCCCGCAGCGCCTCCTCGGTGAGGCGAACGTCGGCGGGGTTGTCGTCGACGAGGAGGATCCTGAGCCGCCGGGCGCCCGGTACGCCAGCCTCGACCACGCGCTCGGTCCCGTCGCCGCGACCGCCTTTCTCGCGTCCTAGTTCCATTCGGGCGGCGCCAGCGTTCCGTGCTCGATGCCGTTGCGGATGGATTCCTGCCACTTCGCGTCCAGGTCTCCCCAACGTCCGGTCGAGAGAAGCGCCTGGAAGAGCCGTTGCGCGCGCAGTCCGTCGAATACGTCCTTGACGGCCGGCGAGCCGCCGGCGGCCGCGAGATCCTGACAGAGCGAGAGCTCCTCCTCCAGGTCGAACCCGACGGCCCTCGCCGCGACCTCGTTCGGGTCCGGATCCGCCATCGTTCTACGCTCACGCCGTCCCATAGCTGCCGCTCCCTGCGTAAGTCCCCTGTCGATATGTAACGCGCGGGGGGCCCGGAAATTGCGCAGTTGGTGTCAGTTGCTACAGGTCTTGCACCGCGGAGACGACGTCGCTGACCGACGACTTCGCATCCCCGAACAGCAGCGCGGTCTTCTCGTTGTAGAAGAGCGGGTTGTCGATGCCGGCGAATCCGGAGTTCATCGACCGCTTGAGGACGATGATCGAGTGCGCCTGGTCGACCTCGAGGATCGGCATGCCGTAGATCGGCGACGACGGCTGGTCCTTGGCCGCGGGGTTCGTGACGTCGTTGGCCCCGATCACGAGCACCACGTCGGCGCGCGGGAACTCGGGGTTGATCTCGTCCATCTCCTTGAGCTGGTCGTAGGGCACGTCGGCCTCCGCGAGCAGCACGTTCATGTGCCCGGGCATGCGCCCCGCGACGGGATGGATGCCGAACTTCACCTCGACGCCGCGCTTCTCGAGCTCGCGCGTGAGCTCGCGAACCGCGTGCTGCGCCTGGGCGACGGCCATGCCGTAGCCGGGGACGATGACCACGAGGCGCGCGTAGGACAGCTGGATCGCGACGTCGTCGGGCGAGGTGGAGCGCACGGTGCCGCCGCCTTCGGGACCCTCGACGCCCGGCGCGGTCACGGTGCCGCCGAACCCGCCCGCCACGATCGCGGGAATCGACCGGTTCATCGCTTCGGCCATCAGCCGGGTGAGGATCGTGCCCGACGCGCCGACGATCATGCCGGCGACGATCAGCGCCGTGTTGTTCAGCGCGATGCCCGTCGCGGCGGCCGAGAGCCCGGTGAACGCGTTCAGGAGCGAGATCACGACGGGCATGTCGGCGCCGCCGATCGGCAGCACGATCAGGTTCCCCAGCGCGGCCGCGGCGAGCAGCATCCCGATGATGAGGATCTGCGCGTGCGAGCCGGCGGCGATCGCCACCCCGAGCGCGACCGCGAGCAGGAACAGCGCGCCGTTGACGAACTGCTGGCCGCGACCGAGCGTGATCGGCCGGCCGGGCAGGATCTCCTGGAGCTTGCCGAACGCGATGTTCGATCCCCAGAACGACACCGAGCCGACGATCCCGGCGAACAGCGAGAAGATCGTCACGTAGGTCGGCGTGTGCGCGAACCCGCCGCTGTTGCGGAAGTCGACCCACGCGAGCAGGGCCACCGCGCCGCCGCCGACGCCGTTGAACAGCGCCACCATCTGCGGCATCTGGGTCATCTTCACGTTGCGCGCCGCGGGTACGCCGATGGCGGTTCCGATCGCGAGGCCGAGGACGATCAGGCCCCAGTTGCCCATCCCCTTGTTGAGCAGCGTCGCGACGACGGCGATCGCCATGCCCACCGCCGCGATCCGGTTGCCGCGGACCGCGGTGCGCGGGCCCGTGAGGCCCGAGAGCCCGTAGATGAACAGGCTGAAGGCGACGATGTAGCAGGCCCGGATGAAGTCGGGCTGCTGGAGGAAGACGGTGGCCGGCGTCACTTGGCGTCGTCCTCGTCGCGCTTCACGACGTCCGGCGAGCGCTGCTTGAACATCTCGAGCATGCGGTCGGTGACGAGGAAGCCGCCGACCACGTTGATCGTCCCGAAGACGATCGCGATCACCAGCAGCACCTTGTTGAGGAAGCCGTGACCCTCGAGGCCGAGCACGAGCAGGCCGCCGATCAGCACGATGCCGTGGATCGCGTTCGTGCCCGACATCAGCGGCGTGTGCAGGGTGTTCGGCACCTTCGAGATGACGGCGTAGCCGACGAAGCCGGCGAGCACGAGGATGGCGAGGTTCGTGAGCAGCATTTCGGTGGCCTCCTACGCGGCGGCCCCGGCCGCCTGCTTGGCGCCGGGATGGACGATCTCGCCGCCGCGGGTGACGCAGGCGCCGGCGATGATCTCGTCGTCGAAGTCGAGCTGAAGCGACCCGTCCTCGCCCACCATCAGCTCGAGCAGGGCGGAGATGTTCCGGGCATAGAGCTGCGAGGCGTGCTCGGCGAGCGTCGAGGCGAGGTTGAGCGGCGCGAGGATCTTCACGTCGTGCTCGATCACGGTCTTGCCGGGCTGGGAGAGCTCGCAGTTGCCGCCCGCCTCCCCCGCGAGGTCGACGATCACCGAGCCGGCCTTCATGTTCCTCACGGCCTCGGCGGTGACGAGCTTCGGCGCCGGCCGGCCCGGCACGAGGGCCGTGGTGATGACCACGTCGACCTTGGCGATCGCCTCCTGCAACAGCTCCTGCTGGCGCGCCTGCTGCTCGGGCGTCAGCTCCTTGGCGTAGCCGCCCTCGCCCTCGAGGTCGCCGCCGAGGTCGAACTCGAGGAACTTCGCCCCGAGCGACTGCACCTGTTCGGCCACCGCCGCGCGGACGTCGAAGGCCTGGACGACGGCGCCGAGGCGCCGCGCCGTGGCGATCGCCTGCAGGCCCGCGACCCCGGCGCCGAGCACGAGCACGGTGGCCGGGCGGATCGTGCCGGCGGCGGTCATCAGCATCGGGTAGTAGCGGCCGAGCTCCATGGCGCCGATCAGCGCCGCCCGGTAGCCCGCGACGTTCGATTGCGAGGACAGGGCGTCCATCGACTGGGCGCGCGAGATGCGCGGCACCGCCTCGAGCGCGAACGCGGTGACACCGGCCGCGGCGAGCGCCTTCACGCCCTCGGCGTTCGTCAGCGGCGCGAGGAACCCGATCAGGGTCGAGTCGCGGCCGAGGCGCCCGACCTCCTCCGCGGTAGGAGGCGAGACCTTGGCGACGAGATCGGCGCCGAAGACCGCCGCGGTGTCGTCGGTGAGCTCGGCGCCGGCCTCCTCGAAGTGGGCGTCGGGAATCAGGGCGCCTTCGCCGGCGCCCCGCTGCACGAGCACGGTGTGACCCTGCCCGGTCAGCTTCTTGACCACCTCGGGAACCAGGGCCACGCGGCGCTCCCCCGCCGCGGTCTCCTTCGGAACTCCGATCCGCATGGGCGGCAACCTATAGAACGAGCGCGAGCGCCGCCCCGAGGGTCCGCGCGAAGGCGAAACCGCCTGCCGGGGCCGGCGAAACGCGCGCGGAGCGCAGCGTGCGGGAGAGCGGGAACGGCTTGCGGGCCAGGGCGAGCGCCGCCTGGGCCGTCACCCACACCGGCGTCTGGGCGCCGGCGCGCGAGTAGCGGACGCTGCCGTCGGGCGCGGTCAGCGTCCGGAGGTAGTCGAGCGGCGAGCGCGCGCCGCCGCGGTGGAGGCCCGCGGGGTCGCGCCCGGCGGCGACGAGGCCCTGGATCGCGA
>JAOPZQ010000161.1 GCA_025964075.1 Solirubrobacterales bacterium
AGATCGAGGTCGGCCACGAGGACGGCCGGCTCGTCGCGACCCGCCTGGACGAGCTTGCGTCCATAGGGGTCGGAGATGAACGACGAGCCGTAGAAGCGCAGCGGCCCCTCCTCGCCGATCCGGTTGACCGCGATCATGAACGTCCCGTTCGCGATGCCGTTCCCGACGATCACCTTCTCCCACAGCGGCTCGGTGTCGAAGCCCGGGTGGTCGGGCTCGGAGCCGATCGCGGTCGGGTAGACGATGGCGTCGGCGCCCGCCAGCGAGTACGCGCGCGCGAGCTCCGGGAACCACTGGTCCCAGCACGTCGGAAAGCCGAGCTGGGCGTCGCCCACGGCGACCACCGGGTACCCGCTGTCCCCGGGGCGGAAGTACCGGTCCTCGTAGTAGCCGGCGGTGACGGGGATGTGGAGCTTCCGCGTACGGGCGACGACGTCGCCGCTCGGGGACACGCAGATCGCCGTGTTGTAGCCGAGGCCGTCGGGGTCCTCGTCGTTTCGCTCGTAGAGCGACGCATGCACGTGCGCTCCGGTCTGCGCGGCGAGTCGCCGCGCGAGCTCGGTCGTCGGCCCGTCGGGGATGCGCTCCGCCCGGCCGCGCGCCTCCTCGAGGGCGTCGGGAGTGGTCGCGAAGTAGGGCGACAGCGTGAGCTCCTGCAGGCACACGAGCTGCGCGCCCTCGGCGGCCGCGAGCCGGACGCCCTCGGCGATCGCCGCCTCGTGCCGGTCGGCGTCGGGGTTCCAGGCGAGCTGCACGGCCCCGACGCGGAACGGCGGGCGCGAGGGCGGATCGACCCGGGCGTAGGACTCGGGCAGGGCTCCGGTGGCGGTCAGAAGCTCGAAGCCGCTCATCCGGGGCGAGTCTACGCGGCCGGCACCTGCTGGGTGATGCAGTGGACGCCGCCTCCGCCGTAGGCGAGGACCTCGCCGGGAACGCCGACGATCGCGCGGTCCGGATAGGCCTCGGCGATGATCTCGAGGGAGCGCTCGCGCTCCGCCTCGGTGCCCGCGAGCGGCACGACCGCGCCGCCGTTGCAGAGGTAGAAGTTCATCGCGGTCGCGGCGACGCGCTCTCCCTCGACCTCGACGTAGGGCAGCACGTCGAGCTCGGCGAACGCGACGCCGGCGGCGTCGAGGCGGCGCTTGTTCTCCTCGACGTTCGCGTGGTTCGGGTTGCCCGGCGGGACGGTCTGGAGCAGCACGTGGCCGGGCCTCGTGAACGCCGCGACGAGGTCGACGTGACCGTCCGTGTCGCGGTCCTCGACGAGGCCCTGGCCGAGCCAGACGATGCGCTCGACGCCGAGGTACTCCCAGAGCATCGCGTCGATCTCGTGGCGGTCGAGGCTCGGATTGCGGCTCGGGTGCAGCAGGCACTGCTCGGTGGTCAGCAGTGTGCCGGCGCCGTCGACCGCGACCGAGCCGCCCTCGAGGATCAGCGGCGCCTCGTAGCGCGACTCGCCGAAGTGGTCGAGGACCCGTGCGCCGATCGTCGCGTCGTTGTCGTAGGGAAGGAACTTCTCCCCCCACGCGTTGAAGCCGAAGTGGACGCCGGCGCGCCGTCCGCCTTCGCCGACGACGTAGATCGGCCCGGAGTCGCGCAGCCACGAGTCGTCGATCTCGAGCTCAAGGATCTCGACCCCGTCCCCGGTCCGGGCGCGAGCCTCGGCCGCCTCGCCGGGATGGCAGACGAGCGTCACGGGCTCGAAGCGGGCGATCGCGTTCGCCGTCGCCGCGTATGCGTCCTTGGCCGGCGCGAGCGTCGGCCCCCACAGCTCCCGGCGACGCGGCCACGCCATCAGCGTGCGCTCGTGCCGCGCCCACTCGGCCGGCATCGCCAGGCCGTCCGCGCGCGGCGTCGTCAACGCCGCGCCTTGCGCGTGCGGGCCCGCTCCTCCTGCCGCTCGACGACGTTGACGATCAGCTTCAGGATCGCCTCCTGGCCGCTCGCCTTGGCGTGACCGTTCTCGAACGCGTCCCGCCACTCGGCGATGTGGCCCTTCTCGGCGAGCTCGTTGAAGATCGCCCGGGGCATGAACAGCTGCACCCGCGAGTCCGCCGCGATGTCCTTCGTCACCTTCGGCCCGGGCATCTCGACGCGGTAGAGCTGCACGTCGCCACGTCCGCGGAGCTCCAAGCCGACGACGAGCTTCAGCGGCTCGAGCGCCGGCACCTCGGCGACGAAGCGCTTGGCCGCGGTCTCGATGAGGGTCTTGGTGTCGCCGGACATGGCGCCCAGTCTACGCCCCCCTGGCCATGTGACGAGTAGTGGCGGGCCGAAGGTCCAGTACTTGGACCGGGCACCCCGATTCACGCTCACACTGGCACCAAGGCGTCACACGATGCGGTGCCCACGGTCCGGTTGCCTAGGGAAGGATCGCGACGTTGCGTCGTCCTACCATGCTGGCAGGATGCCTATTGGTAACTGTCTTGCTGTCATTAACCGGAACCGCGCGCGCGCTCCCGCCACAGGGTGTGTACGAAGGCTGCGCTCCCGGCGGCGACCCCGCGTCCCAACAGGGCGTGAGCGCCTGCGTCTCGCGGCTCGGAGATCTGCGCGCGCACGGGTTCACCATCGTCCTCAACTACTCGGCCCTGTACGGCTCCTCGGATGAGATCCGCCAGTACGCCGCCGCCGCCGCGTCACTGGGCATCAGGCTCATCTGGCCGCTGCACCATCCGAGTCTGAGAAGCGGCGCCGGCGCTCAGGCCTACCTGCAGCTGGGGCGCGAGTGCGGCTGCGCGTCGACACCGGAGCTGATCCGTTACATGGTGTCGGTGGTGAAAGGCCTCCCGGCGACGTACATGTACTACGTCGGCGACGAGGTTCCCGACACGCAGCACGACGCGGTGCGTCAGATCTCCGATCTGATCCGCACTCTCGATCCGACACACCCGCGGTTCTACGTCACCTTCGGCGCGAACGTGACAACTCAGAGCCTGAGCGGATTCACCGACACGGCC
>JAOPZQ010000187.1 GCA_025964075.1 Solirubrobacterales bacterium
TAGCGCGAGCGCCTGCGATGCCTCGGCGGACGAGAGCTTGGGCCACCAGCCCGCGGCGAGGCGACGCGCCGCGGCGTCGCAGCCGGCGGCCAGCCAGACCACGATCCGTTGTGCGTCGGGCCCGTACTGCACCTGGCTCGGCTGTCCGTTGGGAGACGGCGTGCGGCTGATGGTCGCGCCGTCGCCCCGGGCCCAGTCGGGGGGCATCGCGGCGCCGCCCGACGACAGGCTCCGGACGACGTCGGGCACGGCCGCGGCCAGCCGCGTCCAGCGCCGGTCGCCCGTGGTCCGCGCCAGGTCGGCATACGCCGGCAGAGCCCAGTAGCTGGGGTTCACCGTGGCCGGGCTGCCCGTCGCCCACGGCCCCGCCGCGACCAGCAGCCGCCCTCCCACCGAGACGGTCTCGTGGGCGAGCACGCCGGCCGCGATCCGTCGACCGTCGGTGTGATACGCGCGAGCTCGGGCTCCCGTTGCGCGCAGCAGCGCCCACGCGGTCACGATGTCGGCGTCGCTCGCGGGTGCCGGATCGATGACGTGCGTCGCGTCGGCGTGCGACGCGAGCAGGCCGTCCGGCCGCCGCAGATGGCGGGCCGTCCAGTCCCATACGCGGCGAAACACGGCCTCGTCGCCGGCGAGCTGGGCGAGCACCAACGCGTAGGACTGCCCCTCGCTGACGGTGTCCGAGCCCTGGTCGCGGCGGACGACGCGGCCCGCGGGATCGACGTAGCGGGCGAGGAAACGCCGCGCTGACGCCACGGCCGCAGGATCCCCCGGCGGTTGCGTGCCATCGTCGCTCGACGGCACGATCCAGGCCAGCGCGCCCGCGACGACGAGGCCGGCGAAGAGCCCGGTCAGCGCCACGACGTGCACGGGGCGGTGCGGCGACGACGTCGTCATCTGTGCTTTCTGCGGTGGTGGTGGTGGCGGCGAGCGTGGCGGTGGCGACGAGGGTGGTGGTGAGCGCGGCGGGCGGTCCGGTGCGGCGCCGCGGCCACTGGTGCGGGAGGCGCGGCCGCGGGTGCCGCAGGCGGCGCGACGCGGGGCCGTGGGAGGAGGCCGGAGCCGGTCCCGATCCCGGTGATGCGCCGGACCTCGGCGCGGCCCGGCCCGCTCCCGAACGTCACGACCGGGGTGGAGTGCTGCAGCGCGAGGCGCACCTGCGAGAGGCTCGCCGGGTTCTCCGCCAGCGCCGAGCGGATCACGTCGGTGGAGACGACGTAGTCGAAGGCACGCCAGCCCTGCGGCAGGTGGCGCACGATCGACGGGTCGAGGTTGGTGGTGAAGTCGAGCTTGTAGAACCACACGGCGCCGAAGCGCGGGGCGAATCCGGACCGCACGAGGTCGACGTAGAACGTGTCGTCGACCAGCAGGCGCGCCCGGTGATCGATGTGCTGCGGGATCCATCGCTGCGCCGCCAGCAACGGGCGGTTGGCGTCCTGGCTCATCGCGTAGCCGTCGGCGGCGTACCACGACCGTCCGAAGCCGAGGACGGCCAGGAGGAGGGCGACGACGGCGATCCCGCCGCGGCGGAGGGCCGGCCGGCGGGTACGGCCCCAAGCGGCGTCGAGGGCGCCCATGGCGAGGAGTCCGCAGAACGGCAGCAACGCGATGACGTACGGCTGCGGCAGGTAGCCCGGCCGGAGACCCATGACGACGAGGCAGCCGAGCGCGACCCCGAGCGGCCGCAGGCGCCGGATCCACAGTCCGACGGGCAGAGCGACGATTCCGAGGACCAGGAGCCAGGGATCCACCGAGAGCCAGTTCGCGACCAGCTGCCGGGAGAGCGTTCCGGGAAGCAGCGCGCTGCCGGTCGACGCGCGACCGTAGACCTGGAAGCGCAGGGCCTCGACCAGGCTTACGTGGCCGGGGCCGGGCAGGAGCTCGCCCTTGAGCACCGCGAACAGCGGGTAGGCGAGGAGCCCCAACACCAGCATGGTGGCGAACGCGGTGAGGCAGAAGGCCCGGGTACGGCGGTCGACGCCCTGGCTCACCGCCACGACCAGCCCCGGGAGCACGATCAGGCTCGTCTCCTTGGTCAGGACCGCGACCGCGAAGCAGACGCCGCCGCCGGCGTAGGCCCACAGACGACGCTCAGGCGACGCGGCGAGCACGAACGCCGCCAGGATCCACGGCGTGGCGATGTTGTCCAGGAACACCATCCGCAGCGATGCGACGGCGAGCGGGCTGAGCGCGAACAGCAGCACGGCGCCTGCGGCGAACCCCCGCCGGAGCCCGAGCCTCCGGGCAAGCACGAAGAGCAGGGCCGCGCTCACGAGCGCCGGTATCAGCATGAGCGTCCGCCCGTCGGCGACCGCCGACCCGGAGTGCAGGATCGGACCGAGCAGCCACCGGGCGGCAGCGAGCTGCAACCACCCGAGCGGCGGATGGTCGTACCAGTAGGTGTAGTGCGCGAGGGATCCGTGGGCGCGCACGGCCCACGCCTGTGCCACGTAGGTGCCCTCGTCGTCCGAGAAGCCCGGGTAACGCTGGATGCCGGTGCCGAGGACCAGCGCGACGACGACGAGGGCGGCCGCGCCGACCGCGAGGCTTGCGGCGTGGGTGGCGAACCAGGCCGCGATGCGCGCGCGCCGCCGCGTCGTCGTCGCGTCCGCGGGACCGTCGGTCTTCAAGCGGCGGCGGAGCTCGCGCAGGTCCCGCGCACGCGGAAGGACCTCCGTCGGCGATGACTCGAACGGTCGCGGGGTCCCGGCGGGTGCCGGCGTCGATGTGGGCTGCGCGGAGCTCGTGCTCATGCTGACGCTGGGCCCGAACGCGCGGCGGTACACCAGGCCGCGCCTGCTCGGTCCCACCGGGGGGGATAGGGGAAAGGCGTCCTCCGGGCTCGTGCCCGGCGTCGCGGGAGCCGTGCGCCCGTTCCCGCGACCGGCCTACTGCGCCGTTACGGTCTTCCGAACCGAGCCCCGCAAGCGGGAGGCTATCCGGAGATCGTACGAAACGCCATACCGCGCGGGGCTACATTTGCGCATACCTCAGCCGAGGCAGCAGTGTCGTCCTACGCCTCTGGCACGGCGCGCCGAGCTAAGCGGCGGCGGCCCGCAGCCGGACCCGCGGGCGGGCGTTGTTCACGTATCCCTTCGGATTCCACAGAGCCGCCTCGTCCTCCGGCTGGGTGGCCGCCGAGGAGTCCCACGCGCGGACGACGATCTCGTGCTCCCCGGGCGCGAGGTCGACCGTGATCCGCCAGTGCCGCCAGGCCCACGGACCGAGGTCGTCGAGCAGCTCCGCCTGCGACCAGCTCGCGCCGACGTCGAGCGAGACGTCGACCCGCTCGACGTGCCGCTCCCCGCCCGCGAACGCGTAGCCGCGCACCTCGACCGGGCCGGCCGGCACGGTCTCCCCGTCGACCGGGGACAGCACGTCGGCGTTGAGCGCGACCAGCCCCAGCTCCATCCCCGCGCCCGGGCCCGGCTTCCCGTCCTCCGGCAGCAGCCGGTAGACGACGTGCTGGAAGTACCCGTCCCAGGGCCTCGGGCGGACCTCGATTCGCTCGAGCCACTTGACGCTGCGCGCGCCGATATAGCCCGGCACGACCACCCGCAGCGGCGCGCCGTGGA
>JAOPZQ010000216.1 GCA_025964075.1 Solirubrobacterales bacterium
GCGCACGTCGTAGCGTTCCCGGTACCGCGCCGACAGGTGCTAGGCGATCGCCACGGATCGATGGCGGCAGCAGGTGCAGCCGATCGCGACGAAGAGATTCGCCTTGCCCTCGCCCACGTACTGGGGCAGCAGGTAGTCGAGCAGCGGCTCGATGTGGCCGTAGAACGTCTTCAGCGCGTCGCCGCGATCGATGTAGGCGACGATCTCGTCGTCGAGCCCGGTCAGCGGTCGCAGCCGCGCCTCGTAGTGCGGGTTGGGCAGGAAGCGGACGTCGAGGACGAGGTCGGCGTCCCGCGGCGGACCGTGCTTGAAGCCGAACGACTGGAACGTCACCGCGAGGCGCCCCGGGTGCGGCGTCGGGAGCATCTCCTCGGCGATGCGCCGGCGAAGCATCCCGGCCGTCAGGCCCTCGCTGGTCATCACGACGTCGGCGCGCTCGCGCAGGCGCGCGAGCAGCGAGCGCTCGGCGGCGATCCCGGCGGCGACGCTGCCGGCGGTGGCGAGCGGATGGCGCCGGCGCGTCTCCTTGAAGCGCGTGAGGAGGGTCTGCTCGTCGGCCTCGAGGAAGAGCACGCGATGGCGCACGCCGATCGCCGCGAGGTCGTCGAGCACCGCGACGAGGCCCTCGAAGTAGGCGCCCCCGCGGACGTCGGAGACGATCGCCGCGCGCTCGACCCGGGAGCCCTCGTGCATGAACAGCTCGGCCAGCGAGCGGATCATCTCCGGCGGCAGGTTGTCGACGCAGAAGTAGCCGTCGTCCTCGAACACCGCCATCGCCGTCGACTTCCCGGCGCCGGAGAACCCCGTGATGATCACCAGGTCCTCGAGCGCAGACGACCTCCCGGCGGCCGGCGGCCGCGGGTCACCGGTGCGGCGGGAGCGCCGCAGTCGCTCTCCCAGCCGTGCGGGCTTCGAGACGCCCATGTCCGACCATTGTCCTCCCTCGGGCCGACGTTCCTGTTAGCACGCCGCTTTCGTTCACGTCACCGTCCGGTCCGGTTCAGCTGCGTGTAGAGCTCGCCCGCGAGCTTTCCCGGGATGCCGGGCACCGCGGCGAGCTCCTCGCGCGACGCCTCGACGACCCCCTCGGGCGAGCCGAAGTGCTTGAGCAGCGCGCGCTTGCGCGCGGGGCCGACGCCCGGGAGCTCGTCGAGGATCGAGGAGGTCATCGCGCGGTCGCGGCGGGTGCGGTGGTGGACGATCGCGAACCGGTGCGCCTCGTCGCGCACGCGCTGGAGCAGCTGGAGCTCGGGCGTGTGGTGGTCGAGCGGCAGCGGCCGCTCCCGGCCCGGGATGAAGATCTCCTCGACGCGCTTGGCCAGCGAGATCACGAGCACGCCGCGGTCGCGGAACGGCTTCAGCGGCCCGAGCCCGGCCGAGAGCTGGCCCTTGCCGCCGTCGATCACGATGAGGTTGGGCAGCGCCGCGAACGAGGCGTCGTACTCCTTCTCGTGCGGGGAGATCTCGTGCTGGAGGTCGAAGTTCGCGTAGCGGCGCTCGAGCACCTCGGCCATCGCGGCGAAGTCGTCGGGCACGCCGTCCTCGGCGCCGCGGATGCGGAACCGGCGGTAGTCCGACTTCTTCGGCGCGCCGCCCTCGAACACCACCATCGAGGCCACCTGGTGGGTGCCCATGAGGTTCGAGATGTCGAAGCACTCGATGCGCAGCGGCAGCGTGTCCATCCCCAGCGCCTGCTGCAGGCCTTCGAGCGCCTCGACCCGCTGCTGGCGCCGCCGCTCGGAGCGGAGCTTCTCCTGGTCGAGCGCCAGCCGCGCGTTGCGCTCGGCGAGCTCGAGGATGCGCCGCTTGTCGCCGCGCTCCGCGGGCCGGATCTCGACCCGCGCCCCGCGCCGGGCGCTCAGCGCCTCGGCCAGGTCGGGACGGTCCCCCACCTCCCGCTGGACGACGACCTGGGGCGGGATCATCATCGCCGTGCCGTAGTACTGCAGGATGAACGCCTCCGCCACGTCGGCGAGGCTCGCCTCGCCCTCGACGTCGAGATAGAAGGATTGGCGGTCCGAGAGCACGCCGTCGCGGACCTGGAAGACCTGGGCGTTCGCCTCGCCTTCGCCCACCGCCACGGCGATCGCGTCGAGCGTCCCCACCGACTCGTTCGCCACGCGCTGGCGCTCGAGCAGCGAGCGGACGGCCTTCAGCCGGTTGCGCTCGCGGGCGGCGTCCTCGTAGCGCTGGTCCTCGGCGGCCTGGCGCATCGACTGGGTGAGCACGCGCTCGATCTCGCGGTAGCGACCGGAGAGGAAGTCGATCACGCCGTCGATCGACTCCCGGTACTCCTCCTTGGTCACGTAGCCGACGCAGGGCGCCCCGCAGCGCTTGATGTAGTAGTCGAGGCACGGCGAGCCGGAGCGGCGGCCGGGCTGCGCGCCCTCGCAGGAGCGGAAGAGGAACACCTTCCCGAGCAGGTCGAGCGTCGCCCGCACGCGCTTCGCGTTCGAGTACGGGCCGAAGTAGACGCGGTCGCGGCGGTGGCGCTCGCGCGTGAAGTACACGCGCGGGTAGTCCTCGTCGAGCGAGATCGCGATGTACGGATAGGACTTGTCGTCGCGCAGCCGGATGTTGAACCGCGGCTGGTACTGCTTGATGAAGTTCTGCTCGGTGAGCAGAGCCTCGGCCTCGGTGGCGGTGACGAGCGACTCGATCCGGTCGATCATCGGCACGAAGTCGCGCCCGACCTGGGTCGACGGGTTCGAGAAGTGGGACGCCACCCGCTTGCGGATCGACTTCGCCTTGCCCACGTAGATGACCCGTCCGCGCTCGTCGCGGAACAGGTAGACGCCGGGCTGGTCGGGCAGCGCGCGGCGCTGGGCGGTCAGGCGGTCCGCGCGGGACTCGGATTGTGCGACTTCGGCCACTCCATCGAGGATAGGCTTCGCGCTACGACAAGCTCTGCGACTCCCGGCGGATCACAAGGGCAACGACACGCTCACGGTCTGACCAGCGCGACGGCCGCCTCGGGCGTCGCCACGCGGAAGGAGAACGACTCCTCCAGGTACAGATGGACGTTGTCCGCGTCGTGGTGGTCGTAGCCGACCGACAGGTCCTGGCCCGACTCGAACAGGAAGTCGCCGCCGCGCTCCGAGACGACGACCGCCCCGCTCACGCCCGGGGACCAGACGAGCGGCCCGCCGATGATCTTGCGCAGGTGGTCGAGCAGCGGGTAGCCGCCGCGCTCGGTCGTCTCGATCACGCCCGTGTAGCACTCCGGGCCGAGCGCGAGGCCATAGGGCCCGTCGATCCCGGCCGACAGCAGCATCTCGACGGCGCGCGCCACGTGGGTCGGGTAGCGGTCGAAATCGCTGTCGCCCAGTGAGATCCCCGGGTGCGTCGTCAGCTCGGCGATGCCGCCGATGCTCGCCGCGGAGAGTCCGTGGAAGACCGCGCGGTTCTCGGCGACGGCGATCCGCTGCGCGGCGGCGTCGAGCGCCTCGAAGTCGATGTCGGCCGCGCCGCGGTCGAGGTCGCGCAGCTCGTCCCGTGAGACGGTGAACGGCGCGCGCAGCTCGAGGAGCGGCAGGACCCGGCGCTGGCGGGCCTCGATGCCCACGATCGGCTCGCCGGCCAACTCCGCGACGCGGCCGAGGTTCGTTGCCGAGTACTCCCAGCCGAGCGGCCCGGCGAAGTCGATCAGCTTGCGCGTGGCCAGCGCCGGCGTCAGGCGCTCGCGCGCCTCGGTGTCGATCTCGCGCCAGCCCGCTTCCGTGACCGGCGCGTGCTCGCGCAGCAGATGACTCACAGTCCGGCCCCCCTCAGAGACCCGATGCCCAGTGATCCGCGACCCGTCGGCCGCGACCCGAACTCCGGGCCGTCGCCCTCTTCGACGTCTTCGCCCGCCTCGGCCTCCGCGCTCTCGCCGTGCTCCACGATGTCGCCTTCCTGGAACAGGATCCCCTGCGCGATCTCACGCCAGACCGGCGTGCGGCGCAGCAGGTACTCGAGGTCCATGGAGAAGTGCTTGAACTCCTCGCCCTGGGCGTCGCGCATGACCGCGCGCGCCTCGGCGTCCGGCTCGACCGCGAGCCGCTGCTCGTACCAGCCGATCGCCTCCGCCTCCTCGGTCAGCGACGCGCACATCCGGGCGAACGTCCGCGTCTGCGGCGACAGCTCATCCGGCGGCTCGTGGTACTGGTCGAAGCCCATCCCGCCCTCCTGGTCGTGTTCGTCGGACCGCTCCTACCCCAGCGTGACCGCGGCGACGCTCCGGACTCGCGTGCGTCGCGCCGGCCCGAGACGCGCCCGTAGCATGCGCGCGGTGCGTCGCCCCCTGCTCCTCGCGCTCTTCGTGCTCGCGCTCTCGTGGCCGGCGGCCGCCTCCGGCGCCGCGGCGACGCCCACGCGCGTCGAGCTCACGAGCGGCTGGCGCCTCCGTGTCGGCGGCGCGTCCGCCGCCGGCGCGAGCGCGCCCGGCCCGTGGACCGTGGTCAGCGTCCCCAGCGTGTTCGACGCCCGGCCCCTGCCGCGCCTCTACGACGGCGCGGTCGGCACGTACGCGCTCCGCTTCCGCGGGCCGGCCGCCGTCGCCGGGCAGAAGTGGGTCATCCACTTCGAGCGGGTGCGCCGGATCGCCCGCGTGTACCTGAACGGGCGCCTCGTCGGCACGCACGACGACCCGTACTCGCCGTTCGACGTCCCCGCCGACGGCCTCCTGCCGGGCCGCACCAACTCGCTGCGCGTGGTCGTCGACAACCGCAAGCCGCGCGGCCGGCGCGAGCCGTGGTGGAACTGGGGCGGCATCGATCGTCCGGTGTGGCTGGAGCCGCGAGGGCGCGTTCACATCACGAACCTGTTCCTCGACCCCGTGCTCGACCACGGCGTCTGGCGGGTCGAGGTCGGCGGCGCGCTCGTCAACGACACCGGCGCGCCGCAGACGGCGACGATCTCCGCGTCGGTCACGTCGCCGTCCGGCACCGCAAGCGCCGCCTCCGTGGACGAGCCGGTGCCGGCCCACGGCCGCACGCCGATCCGCTTCCCCGTGACGGTCTCGGGGACGCCCGACCTCTGGTCGCCCGATCATCCGGCGCTCTACGGCGCCGAGGTCACGACGACCGTCGCGGGCCGCACGGCGGAGGACGACACGATGCGGCTCGGGCTGCGCACGATCGCCGTGAGCGGCGGGCGGCTGTACCTGAACGGCTCGCCGCTCGTCCTGCGCGGCGCGGGGATCAGCGAGGACGTGCCGGGCCGGGGCGACGCGCTCACGGACGCCGACATCGCCGCCTACGTCGAGGAGCTGAAGGCGCTCGGCGCCAACGTGACCCGCGCGCACTACCCGCTCGACGATCGCCTGCTCTCGAAGCTCGACGAGGCGGGCATCCTCGTGTGGAACGAGGCGCCGGTGATCCACGCCGACACGAAGCTCCGGACCGCCGCGGGCCGCACCGACTCGCTGAGCGTCCTGCGCCGCACGCTGTTCGCGACGCGCAACCACCCGAGCGTCGTCGTCGACGCCGTGGCGAACGAGCTCTCGACCTCGGCCGGCAACCTGCCGGGCACGCGCGCGTACCTGACCGCGGCGATCGCCATCGTCCGCGGGCTCGACCCGGGCCGCCCGGTCGCGCTCGACATCCTCGCCTACCCCGGCTACCCGCCCCAGCCGATCTTCCGGCTCTTCGACGTCCTCGGGATCAACGCCTACTTCGGGTGGTATCCAGGGCGGCGCACGCAGCCGCTGCCGGGCGTCGACCAGCTCGGCGCGTTCCTCGAGGAGACCCACGCGCGCTATCCGGGGCAGGCGCTCGTCCTCAGCGAGTTCGGCGCCGAGGCGTTCCGCCACGGCTCGGCGACGCAGAAGGGCACCTACGAGTTCCAGACGAGCTACCTGCAGCAGGTCCTGGGCACGGCGATGGCGGAGCCGTTCGTCGACGGCGCGATCTACTGGACGCTGCGCGACTTCGCGGTCAAGCCGGGCTGGACGGGCGGCCCGATCCCGCCCAGCGCGCCCGGCAACACGATCTTCCACAAGGGCCTGCTCGCGCGCGACGGGACGCCGAAGCCGGCGTTCGAAACCGCGAGGACGCTGCTCGCGCAGTGGGCCGCTAGGGTCGGCGGATGACCGTCGTCAACCTGTACTCGGACACCCAGACGAAGCCGACGCCGGAGATGCGCCAGGCGATCGCCGCCGCCGAGGTGGGCGACGAGCAGCGCGGCGAGGACCCGACCGTGATCGCTCTCCAGGATCGCGTCGCGGCGCTCCTCGGCCACGAGGCGGCGCTGTTCCTGCCGACCGGGACGATGTGCAACGCGATCGCCTTCCGCCTCCACATCCGGCCCGGCGGGGACGACGTCCTGCTGCACCGCAGCGCGCATCCGGCGCTGTTCGAGGCGGGCGGCCCCGCGGCGATCTCCGGCGCGATGATCCACGCGCTCGACGGCGAAGGCGGGATGTTCACGCCGGACACGCTGGCCGAGGCGCTGTTCCCACCGACGGACCGCTACAAGCCACGCTCGCGGCTCGTCTCCGTCGAGCAGACGACGAACATGGGCGGCGGGCGCGTGTGGCCGCTCGCGCAGGTCCGCGACGTGCTCGAGGTGGCGCGCGGCCACGGCCTGCGGGCGCACCTCGACGGGGCGCGGCTGATGAACGCCGTCGTCGCCTCGGGGGTCGACGCGGCCACGTGGGCGACCGGCTTCGACACCGCCTGGCTCGACTTCACCAAGGGCCTCGGCGCGCCGGTCGGCGCCTGCCTCGCGGCGTCGCGGGAGCTGATCGCCGAGGCGTGGCGCTACAAGCAGATGTGGGGCGGCGCGATGCGCCAGGCGGGCATCGTCGCCGCCGCCGGCCTGTACGCGCTCGACCACCACGTCGACCGCCTGGCCGAGGACCACCTGCGCGCGCGGCGGCTCGCCGAGGGTCTCGCCGAGCTCCCGGGCATCGGCATCGACCCCACGACCGTGGAGACGAACATCGTCATCGCGGAGGTCGCCGACCCGGCGGCGTTCTGCGCCGGGCTCGAGCGCCAGGGCGTCCTCGCCGGACCGGCCGACCCGCGGCGCGTCCGCTTCGTCACGCACCTCGACGTCGACGACGCGGGGATCGCGCGGGCGCTCGCGGCGGCCGCCCAAGCCGTCGCGTAAGCTCGTCCCATGGAGGAGCGAACGCAGTACCGAACCTGCCCTCTGTGCGAGGCCACGTGCGGCCTGGAGATCGTCACCCGCGGCGAGGAGGTCGTCTCGGTGCGCGGCGACGAGCACGACGTCCTCTCGCACGGCTTCCTGTGTCCGAAGGGCGTCGCCCTGAAGGAGCTCCACGAGGATCCCGACCGCGTGCGGACGCCGCTGCTGCGCCAGGCCGACGGGTCCTTCGCCCCCGCCAGCTGGGACGAGGCCTTCGCGCTGATCGACGAGCGCCTCTCGCCGATCCTCGCCGAGGATCGGGGCGCGGTCGCGGTCTACCTCGGCAACCCGAACGCCCACAACCTCGCCAACCAGCTCTACGGCGGCGTGCTGCTGAAGGCGCTCGCCACGCGCAACGTCTACTCCGCCTCGACGCTCGACCAGTTCCCCAAGCAGGCCGCGTGCGGGCTCATGTTCGGCGGCGGGCTCTCCGTGCCGGTGCCGGACATCGACCGCACCGACCACCTGCTGATCCTCGGCGCGAACCCC
Source organism: Solirubrobacterales bacterium (assembly GCA_025964075.1). GTDB lineage: Bacteria > Actinomycetota > Thermoleophilia > Solirubrobacterales > Solirubrobacteraceae > JAOPZQ01. The sequence goes on from JAOPZQ010000216.1 coordinate 7,621, forward strand.
CTCGCCTCGAACGGCAGCCTCCTTACCGCCCCCGACATGCGCGGGCGGCTGCGCGCGCTGCGCGCCCGCGGTGGACGGCTCGTGGTCGTCGACCCGCGCCGCTCGCGGACCGCCGAGGAGGCGGACGAGCACGTCTTCATCCGCCCGGGCACCGACGCCCATCTGCTCTTCGGCATGGTCCATGCGCTGTTCGCGGACGACCTGGTGGCGCCCGGGCGCCTCGCCGGGATGACCGAGGGCATCGACGCCGTCCGCGCGCTCGCCGAGGAGCTCTCGCCGGAGGTAGTGGCCCCGGTCTGCGGCGTGCCGGCGGAGACGATCGTCCGCATGGCGCGCGAGCTGGCCACGGCGCCCCGCGCCGCCGTCTACGCGCGCATCGGGACGTGCACGCAGGAGTTCGGCACGCTCGCCTCGTGGCTCGTCGACGTGCTGAACGTGCTCACCGGCAACCTCGACCGCGAGGGCGGCGCGATGTTCCCGCTCGCCGCCGCGGCGCAGCGGAACGCCTCCGGGACCCCGGGCGTCGGCCGCGGAGTGCGGCTCGGCCGCTGGCGGAGCCGGGTGCGCGGCCTCGACGAGGTCTTCGGCGAGCTGCCGGCCGCCTGCCTGGCCGAGGAGATGGACTCGCCCGGGGAGGGCCAGGTCCGGGCGCTCATCACGCTCTCCGGCAACCCGGCGATGTCCGCGCCGAACGCCGACCGGCTCGACCGCGCGCTCGACGGACTCGACTTCATGGTCGCGCTCGACGTCTACGTGAACGAGACGACGCGCCACGCCGACGTGATCCTCCCCGCGCCCTCGCCGCTGCGCCGGCCCCACTACGACCTCGCGCTCTACCAGCTCGCGATCCGCAACGTGGCGAACTACTCGCCGCCGGTGCTCGAGCCGGAGGCCGAGTTGCCGGATGAGTGGGTGACGCTGCTGCGCCTCGCCGGGGTGGCGGCCGGCCAGGGACCGGACGTCGACG
>JAOPZQ010000219.1 GCA_025964075.1 Solirubrobacterales bacterium
GCGCCCGGCGCTTCGTGGTCCTGTGGCCCCCGCGGCTCCGCCCGCGGCCGCCCCGGCCCCTGCCCCTGCCCCTGCCCCTGCCACTCCAACTCCACCTGCGGCGGTCCCCATGCCCCCACACAGCAGCTCCGGCGATGCGCTCGGCCCCAACGGCCCGCTCGGCCCCAACGGCCCGCTCGGCCTTGGGCGCTGACGTTCTGGCGGCCGGTCGACGCTGTCACGTCGGCCACCTCTGCTGATCGGAGCCCGGGGACACGATGTGACGATGGAGCGATCCCGCTTGGACGATCCCTTCACCGCCCGCCTCGAGGTGCCCGTCAGCGGCGGGGCGCTTCACGTCGCTTACGCTGGACCGCCCGCGGACGTCGCCGAGTGCGTCGTGCTCGCCGTCCACGGGGTGACTGCTTCGCTGATGACGTGGCGGACGGTGGCGCGCGAGCTCGACGAACGCGTGTGCCTCGTGGCCCCCGACCTCCGCGGCCGTGGGCGGAGCGCGAAGCTGCCGGGTCCCTATGGGATGGCAGCGCACGTGGCCGACATGATCGCGGTGCTCGACCACGTGGGGGCGACGTCCGCGGTCTTGATGGGGCACTCGATGGGCGCGTACGTGGCGGCGCGCCTCGCCGCGGAGCACCCGGAGCGCGCCGCGGGCGTGGTGATGCTCGACGCCGGTCTGCCGTTCCCGCGTCCCGACGATCCCGACGAGATGCTGGGGTCCGCGGTCGCCAACGCCGTCATGCGCCTCGGGATCACCTTCCCGTCGGCGGAGCACTACATCGAAGGCTGGCGGGCTCACCCCGCCTTCGCGCATGCGTGGGACGACGACATCGAGGCCTACGCCCGGTATGACTTGGTCGAGGACGGGCGCGTTGCCCGCTGCACCGCCTCCCGCGAGGCGGTGCGGGCTGACAGCAGGGACATCGTCCTCGACGACGTGACGCGCACCGCGTTTGACCGGGTGCGTGCACCCGTGCAAGTGCTGCGCGCCGAGCGCGGGCTGTTCGACGACGATCCGCTGATCCCGGCGGAGACCCTGCACGCATTTGCCGCCGCGCATCCGTCGGTGCGGGTCGAGGAGGTCGCGGGCGTCAATCACTACACCCTGATCATGGGCGCGAGCCCGGGCCCGCCGAGGGTCGCCGCCGCCATCGAGGCCTCGCTGCCCTCGTGTCGCGAGGATGGCTCGAAGTCGCCAGCACCAGGGCGCTAGCGAGCTCTACACGGAGGACGAGCGAGCTCTACGCGGAGGACGAGCCGTCCGGCGACCGTACGGAGGCCGGTTGTTCGTCCGGCGTCCGGCGGCGGAACGCAGCGCGCGGCTCCACGGGACGACGCTCGCGGATCGGCTGCTCGTCCGGCTGGGTCAAGCGGAACGCGTATGCCGCGGCGGCGCCTCCGGCGAAGTTCGCGAGGAGGTAGATCCAGATGTGGCCCCACGTGAACAGGCCCATCACCGTCGCGCCGATGGCGACCGCGGGGTTGAAGGCGCCCCCGGAGACGTGGCCCACGGCGAGCGCGCCGGCGGCCACCGTGAAGCCGATCGCAAGACCGTAGAACGAGTTGCCCTCGGTGTCCTTCGCCGTCGCGACGTTCAAGACGACATAGGCCAACGCGAACGTGAACAGGAACTCGGCGATCAGCATCTTGCCCGAGCCGGCAACCGTCGCGGCCGCCTTCGGTGTGTACCCGAGAATGCTCACGACCCCGGCAGCGGCGAGCGCCGCGAGCACCTGCGTCGCGACGTAGGCGACGTACTCGTTCGGCGTCATCTTCCCGCGCAGGAGGACGGCGGTGCTCACGGCCGGGTTGTAGTGCGCACCCGACACGTGGCCGCCGGCGAAGACCATGACCATCAGGACCGCACCGATCGCCAGCGGCGCAAGCGTACCGGCGGTCGCGACCGCCATGCCGACGGTGAACACCAAGAAGAACGTTCCGATGAACTCGACTCCAAGCTTGCGCTCGATCGTCATCGCCAGCCCCTTGACTCGTAGGTTCGCAACTGCACATTCGGATCCTCCGGCCGACGGGGGCCGCCAGCGCCTGTTCCGTGGGACGGTCCGGGCACGCCCACGGAGCAACTCGGCGTCGGGGCGATCGTCGATGCCGAGACCGACCGGGAGGCGGCGCCACAGGCTTGGTCGAATGGTCGCCGGTGGCTGGCCCCGCGTTCAGTCGCCCATCGGCAACCGTCCGAGGATGCTCTCGTCCAGCTCTTGGGACCCAGGGGCATCGAGCTCGCGACATGACCACCCGACCCACTACCTTCCTCGCCGCGCTCGCCGCGCTCGCGACGTTCCAACCGCTCGCTGTGCGCGCGCAAGCGGACGCGGGAACGCGCCAGGCCAGCAGCTCCAACTGGGCCGGATACGTGGTCAGCAAGGCTGGAGTGCGCTTCCGGCGCGTCACCGGCACCTGGGTGCAACCGGCGGCCAGCTGCGCGCCCGGACCGCGCCGGTACTCGGCCTACTGGCTTGGCCTCGGGGGCTTTCACTCGTCCTCGAGCGCCCTCGAGCAGATCGGCACCCAGGTCGACTGCAGCTCGGTCGGCCGGCCGGTCTACTCGGCGTGGTACGAGCTCGTGCCCGCCCTCCCGGTGCACATCGCGCTCCGAGTGCGGCCGGGCGACACGCTCTCGGCGAGCACGACCGTGTCGGGCCACACCGTCAAGCTCCACCTCGCCAACCGCACCACCGGCGCCACCTTCTCCAAGCGACTGCGTGCCACGCACGTCGATGTGACCTCGGCGGAATGGATCGTCGAGGCGCCCGCGTCGTGCGACGCCTCAGGCTGCCAGACGCTGCCGCTGGCCAACTTCGGCAGCGCAACCTTCACGGCTGCTCGCGCGACGACCACCGCCGCGCATCGCGGCCCGATCGCCGACCCCGCGTGGGCCACGACCGCGATGACCCTGTCTTCCGACGCCAACGTCGGGATCGGAGCCGGCCTCACCGTGCCCGGCTCCTCCGCCACGGCGGCACCCGGTCCCCTGTCCGCCGGCGGCGACGGGTTCACTGTCACCTACCAAGACGCGGCGCCCTCGATACCGACCGTGCCCCCTTCGATACCGACCGTGCCCCCCTCGATACCGACCGTGCCACCAATCGGATGAGCACCGGGCAATGCGCAACGCCGATGTAACGTCCGACCATCTAAAAGGCTCCCCATGGGTGATGCTCAGTCCCTGACGGCGGAGCAGGAGGGACTGCTCATGAGCAAGCTGCGCCACCCGGTTCAGGCGCCCGGTAGCGGGCGAGCGCCGAGCACGGCACGATTGATGCTCAAGGTCCTCGCCCTGCTGGCGGAGCACCCCGATGGGGTTCGCGCCAGTGACGTCGCGCGATCGGTGCTGAGGGTGGTGACCTTGCTGGCGGACCGAGCCGACGGCGTCGACGCGCGTGACGTCGCCGAGACGGTCGGCACGAGCCCGTCGACGGCGTACTACCTGCTCGCCAGCCTCTGTGAGGAGGGCTTCGTGGTCCGCGACCGCGTGTATGGCGGCTATCGCCTGCGACGCGGCGTCCCCGCGGTGCCGCCCCCGCTCGTCGCTCGGCCCTGGGAGGACATCGAGCCTGCGATCGACGCCCTCTTCCTGCGGACGCGGAAGGCCTGCTATCTCGGCCGCGCGGACCGAGGCGGCATCGAGATCCTGGCGGTCCGCGGCCTTTCGGGCCTGCCGACGATCCCCGGCCTGGGTTCGTGGATCCCGGACGAGCGGCTGCACGCCCTCGCCATGGGCAAGGTCGTGCTCTCGCTGCTGCCCGACGCCGAGCGCCGGCGGTATGTGCAGCGCGGACTTCGCTCCTTCACCGAGACCACGATCACGTCTCCCCGCGATCTGATGGACGAGCTCGACAGGGTCCGGGGACGAGGCGTCGCCACCGAGCACGGCGAGTTCCACCCGGATTTCTGTTGCGTCGCCGCGCCGATGCACGACGACCGCGGTCGCTTCATGGCCGTCGTCGGACTGTCGACCAGCACCCCCGCGTTCTACGCCGGGCGCGAGCGGCTGATCGAGGCCGTGCGCGACGCGGCGGCCATGTCCAACCCCTTGCAGCGAACCCACGAGATCTTGCGTCGAGAGGGCCTGGCTACCTAGCCCGACCAGCGACCCGGTGGTCGGGGCCGCTGAGCTGTCCGATCCGACGACGCCGTCGGCCTGAGTTGCGTTCTGGAGGCCGATGGTATTTAATCGTCTCATTAATTAACCGGACCGTTACGTGCCAGCCGACCAGCTCAGCCTCACCTTCGCCGCTCTCGCCGATCCGACGCGCCGCTCGATCCTGACTCGCCTCGCCGAGGGCGAGGCGACCGTGAACGAGCTGGCGGAGCCGTTCCCGGTCAGCCTCCCGGCGATCTCGCGCCACCTCAAGGTGCTCGAGCGCGCGGGACTCATCGTCCGCAGCCGGGAGGCCCAGTGGCGGCCGAGCCGGCTGCAGGCCGACCCGCTCGACGACGCGGTGGAGTGGATGCAGTCGCGCAAGCGCACGTGGGAGGGCCGGATGGACCGACTCGAGGCGCACCTACGCCGAACAGGAGAGCAAGATGAGTGACTCGACCCCCGTGGCCTCCGCCCAGGCGGTGCTGATCACGCGCATCTTCGAAGCGCCGCGTGAGCGAGTGTTCAGGGCCTGGACGGAGCCCGACGAGGTGGCGGCGTGGTACGGCCCCGAGCACGTCGACACGCCGCGCGAGAAGATCCACATCGACCTGCGCGTCGGCGGGCGCTACGAGCTCACGATGGTCCAGCGCGGCGGCGGTACCGACTTCGCGATCGGGTACGAGATCCTTGAGCTCGTGGAGCCGGAGCTCATCGTCCTGCGCTCGGACCCGATGCCGGAGATGGGCATGCACGAGCCGACGATCCTGCGCGTGGAGTTCCACGACCACGGCGCCAAGACGCGCATGACGCTCAGCGACGGGCCCTATCCGCCCGCGGGACGCGGCCACGCCGAGGCCGGATGGAGCGCCGCGTTCGACAAGCTCGCGGCGGTCGTGGTCGCCGCATAGGGATCGCGTGCGCGGCGCACGGGCGCGGACCAGTCCGCGTGCGGTCAGATCTTCCGGAACTTCCAGGTCGCAAGCGTCGCCGCGGCGATCAGGATCCCCACCGACCAGACGATCGCGTGGAGCGCGGCGGGCCCCGCGGAGCCGGTGCCATGCGTCAGGTCGCGCAGTGCGTTCGCGACCTGAGTCACCGGTTGGGCATTCGCGAACGCCCTCAGCCCGTGCGGCATGAACTTCGTGGAGGTGAACGTCGAGGCCGCGAAGACGAGCGGGAACGTGAGCAGGAACCCCGCGAGGGTCGCGCTCTCCACGTTGCGCACCATCAGGCCCACGAGGGTGAACAGCCACGAGCACGCATAGCCGAAGAGCAGGGCGATCCCGACGCCGGCGAGGACCGGCAGCAGGGCGTTGTGGAAGCGGAAGCCGACGAGCAGCCCGATCGCGATCAGCAGCCCCATCGTGTACCCGAGGCGCACCAGGTCGGCCAGGGTGCGCGCGGCGAGGATCGACGCGCGGTTCGTGGGCAGCGAGCGGAAGCGATCGGTGACGCCCTTGGAGAGGTCGTCGGCGACCCCGACCGCCGACGACGAGCCTCCGAAGAGCGCGGTCTGCACCATGATCCCCGGCATCAGGTAGTCGACGTAGTTGCTGTAGCCCGGCACGTTGATCGACCCGCCGAACACGTAGCGAAACAACAGCACGAACATGATCGGCATGATCGCGGCGAACACGACGAGCTCGGGCGTCCGGGCGGTGAGGAGGAGATTGCGCCGCGTCAGCAGGAGCGTGTCGGTGAAGAACGACCGGACACCCCGCGAACGGGGACGGATGATGACGGCACCCATGGATTCGGCTCTCGTGCTCATTCACGACCTCCCATTGCACCGTTGCGGGTGCCCGCGATCGCCCTCACGAGCCGACTCGCCGGGCGTTGGGCGCGGGCTCGAGGGACGGCTCGCCGGGGACCGGCCTGAGCCGTGGTTCGGGCCTTTTCGTAGCGGCGCCGCCGGCGCCGGTCAGGGTCAGGAAGACGTCGTCGAGCGAGGGCCGCCGGACGCCCAGGTCGGCGACCGGGATGCCGGACTCCTCGATGCGCCGCGCGGCCGCGAGCAGCGTCTGCACCCGCTCGGACGTGGGGAGCGTGACGCACTGGGCCCGCATGTCGGCGACGGGCAGGCCCGCGCCGAGCCCTGTGAGCAGGTTCACGAGGCGTTCGACGTCGCTCGCACTGGTTGCCCGTACCTCGAGGACGTCGCCGCCGATGCGCTGCTTGAGATCGTCGGGGGTGCCCGCGGCGATCAGCCGGCCACGCTCGATCACCGCGACCCGATCGGCGAGGCGATCGGCCTCCTCGAGATACTGGGTGGTCAGCAGCAGTGTCGTGCCGGCCTTGATGAAGTCGTCGATCAAGCTCCATAGCTCGATCCGCGAGCGCGGGTCCAAGCCGGTGCTCGGCTCGTCCATGATCAACACGAGCGGGCGTCCGACGAGGCTCGCGCCCAGGTCGAGCCGGCGGCGCATGCCGCCCGAGTAGGTGCGCACGAGCCGATCGCCGGCGTCGCCCAGCCCCAGACGCTCGAGCACCTCCGACGCGCGCGCCCGCGCCTCACGGCGCGGCAGTCCGTAGAGCCGGCCCACCAGCACGAGGTTCTCGCGGCCGCTCAGGGTCTCGTCCACGGCAGCGAACTGCCCGGCGAGGCCGATCAGCGAGCGCACGGTCTTCGCGTCGTGCACGACGTCGACGCCGGCGACCTGGATGCGGCCGGCATCCGGCGCGAGCAGCGTCGCGAGGATGCGCACGAATGTCGTCTTGCCGGCGCCGTTACGGCCCAGGAGCGCCAGCACCGTTCCCGAATCGACCGTGAGGTCGACGCCCGCGAGCGCCCTGGTCGATCCGAACGCCTTCTCAACCCCCTCGGCCTTGATCATCGGGCGAGTGGGGGGCACGCCGGCTCCCGAGTCGGCTGGTGGGCACCGGCGAGCGTGTGGTGTGCGGCATCAGGTCGTGGCACCCGGGGAAGCCTCCACCCTCCCGTCCCCGGCTGGGACCGTTCGACGGGACGGTCGCGGCTGGCCCTCCGTCCGGACCCGCTGTCGCCGGCCGCTTGCTGAGGTCTCCGAGATGCCGCGCGTGCCGCCCCGCCCCGCCGTCAGCCTGGCCCTGGCCCTGGCCCTCGTCGCCGTCGTCGCCGCCGTCGTGGCCGGGGTCGTGGCGCATACCGCCGCCGGCCCTTCGTCTCAGGCGTCACGCACCGCCATCCCCAGTCCGGCGG
>JAOPZQ010000229.1 GCA_025964075.1 Solirubrobacterales bacterium
GATCTCGCCGAGCGCGGCGCCTGGCGCTTCATCCGCTTCGTCGAGCGGCACCCGCGGGCGCTCACGCGGCTCGCCAAGCTCGGCGCGACGCCGGCCGACCGCCAGCTGCTCGCCGGCGCCGAGATGAGCACGACCGCGATCGACTCCTTCCTCGCCGCGGCGGCCGGCGGCGTGCGCGGGATGATCGACGACTACATGACGTGCTGCACAGGCTGGGGCTTCGACCCGCGCGACGTGCGCGGCGAGGTCCACCTCTGGCACGGCGAGCAGGATCGCTTCGTGCCCGTGGCGCACGCCCGCGCACTGGCGGCCGAGCTCCCCCGGTGCCGCGCCCGATTCGACGAGACCGACGGTCATTTCTTCTTCCGCCGGCGGCTCGCCGAGGTTCTCGGAGCCCTCGTCTCAGTGCGCTAGCATCGTGCGCGTGCCGGGTCCAGGCCGACTTTCCCCGCGCGCGTTCGTCGTTGTGTTCGGGTCCGCGCTGCTCGTCGCGCTCGCCGCGGCCACCGCCCTGGCGGCGCATCCGGCCCGCCAGCGGCAGGCGACGGTCGCCGACTGCCTGCCGATCCCGCCCGGCGTCAAGTGCCAGCCGGGCCTCGGCAAGCACGCCCCCGGCGGCAGCGGCTCGACGAGCCACGCCGGCTGGCCCGGGTTCACCGGCATCCGCTGGCAGGTGATCAGCAACTCGAACACCGGCGAGACCCGCGTCGGCACGCAGTGGAACGACGAGCTGCTCGGCCGCAACGGCTCTGACCACCTCTCGGGCGGCGCCGGCCGCGATGTCATCTGGGGCGACTCGAACGCCACCGTCAACGGCCCCGGCCAGCACGACGTCCTCGACGGCGGGCCCGGCGCGGACTGGATCTATGCGAGCCACGGCTCGAACGTGATCACCGGCGGACCGGGGAACGACCACATCACCGCCGCGTTCGGCCACGGCACGATCGACTGCGGCCCCGGCTCCGACCACTACAAGGTCCGCGGCGGCGGCCACTACACGGTCCGCAACTGCGAGCACAAGGGCCGCTGACGGCCGCTCCGGCCATCCGTCTGAGCGGCGTCGTCAAGCGCTTCGGCGAGATCACCGCCGTCGACCACCTCGACCTCGAGGTGCCGAGCGGCGTCTGCTTCGGCCTGCTCGGCCCGAACGGCGCGGGGAAGTCGACCACGATGCGCCTCCTCACCGCGCAGGCGCTTCCCGACGAGGGCGACATCGACGTGCTCGGCTGGAAGGTGCCGGCCGAGTCGAAGCAGGCGCGCGCCGAGTGCGGCGTCGTGCCGCAGCTCGACAACCTCGACGTCGAGCTCTCCGCCCGCGCCAATCTCGCCGTGTTCGCGCGTCTCTATCGCGTGCCGCGGGCCGAGCGTGACGCGGCGGTCGAACGGGCGCTCGCCCTGGCGAACCTCGGGGACCGCGCCGACACGCGGGTCGACCTGCTCTCGGGAGGGATGCGCCGGCGGCTCCTGATCGCCCGCGGCCTCGTCCACACGCCGCGGCTGGTGCTCCTCGACGAGCCGACGGTCGGCCTCGACCCCCAGGTGCGCCAGGACATCTGGTCGCTGATCGACGGCCTGCGGACGCAGGGCGTGACCGTGCTCATGTCGACGCACTACATCGAGGAGGCGGCGCGCCTCGCCGACACGGTGGCGATCATGGCCGCGGGCAAGGTCATCGCCCTGGGGCGACCGTCCGACCTCGTGCGCGAGCACGCCGGGCGCGAGGTCGTCGAGGTCTACGGGCCGCCGGCGCGTCTGCGCGAGCTCGAGGCCGAGGCGGCCGCCGCCGGCATGCTCACGCGCCGGGCCGGTACGGCGCTCGCGTACTTGCGCGCGGAGACGCTGAACGGCGGCATTCAGCCGGATGATGCGGGAGCTGCCCGATCCGGCGAGCCCGGATGGCGAGCGGGCGGCATTCCGGCAGGTGAGCGGCGCGCCGCGTCGCTCGAGGACGTGTTCGTGATCCTCACCGGCACCGACCTGGAATGAGCCGCCCGCGCCAGCGCCTGCGCCGGCTCGAGCCCGCCGCGATGGGCGCCGTGCTCTTCCGGGAGCTCACGGTGTTCCGCCGCTACTGGCGCCCGACGACGTTCTCCTCGCTCGTCGAGCCGGTGATCTACCTGCTCGCGTTCGGCTACGGCTTCGGCGCGCTCGTCTCCAAGGTGGGCGGCCTCTCCTACAAGCAGTACGTGGCGACCGGGGTCGTCTCCACGGCGGTGCTGTTCTCCTCGATCTTCCCGGGGATGTTCAACACGTTCGTGCGCTACCGCTTCCAGCGCACCTACGACGCGATGCTGGCGGCGCCGCTCGACGTCGAGGAGCTCGTCACGGCCGAGGTGACCTGGATCTCGCTGCGGGCCGGAGTCTTCGGCTGCGCGCCGCTGCTCGTGGCGCTCGCGTTCGGCGTGCGCCCTCAGGGGTCGGTCGTCCTCGTTCCCCTCGTCGGCTTCGTCACCGGGTTCGGCTTCGCCTCGTTCGGCGTCACGATCGCCGGCATCGCCAAGGGGATCGACAACTTCAACTACGTGACGAGCGCCGTGATCACGCCGCTGTTCCTGATCGCCGGCGCCTACTTCCCGGTCTCCGGCCTGCCGGCCGGCGTCCGCGCCGTCGCGCACGTCAACCCGCTCTACCACACGGTGCAGCTGGTCCGCGACTCGGTCCTGCACTTCCACGCGGGCCCCGACGCGATCCACGCGCTCGTCCTCTTGGCCTTCGCCGTCGTGATGTGGCGGCTCGCGATCTGGCGGCTGGGGAAGCGGCTGATCGACTGAGGCTCCCGCCTCGCCCGGCGGTAAGCGACCCAAGCTCGTTGATTAATCAACGAAAGCTGCCCAAAGGCTCCATTCGATGCCCAAACGCCACCTTTGGTACTAGGGTTTCGGCTGGGAGTATTGGGCTGACGCCGCTCGTGATCCGTGCGAGTTGAGCGCGCCGCGCCATTCGAATCCTCCGAGTTCTACGCGGCTCTTCTCGCCGCAGCCAGGAGGATCTCCATGCGATATCCCACCCTGCTGTTCGCCGGCTTGCTGGTGGCCGCGGTGTTCGCCTCGAGCGCCCAGGCCGCCTCGGTCCCGCTGGGAACCGCCGACAGCTTTGCGGTACTCGCCGGTAGCACCGTCACGAACACCGGGCCGAGCGTCATCAGCGGCGACCTGGGCGTGAGCCCGGGCTCGGCGGTGACGGGATTCCCGCCGGGAATCGTCACCGAGGGCACGCTCCACGCCGCCGACGGCGTCGCGTTGCAGGCCAAGGCAGACCTGGCGATCGCCTACACGGACGCCGCGGGACGCAGCTCGACCGCGACCGTCTCCTCCGACCTGGCCGGTCGCACGCTGACGCCAGGGGTCTACACGTCGGCCAGCTCGCTCGGCCTCAGCGGCGATCTCACCCTCGACGCCCACGGCGATTCCAACGCCGTGTTCGTCTTCAAGGCCGGATCGACGCTGATCGCCGGGGCGGGCAGCCGCGTCCGGCTGATCGGCGGCGCCCAGGCGTGCAACGTCTTCTGGCAGGTCGGCAGCTCGGCGACGATCGGCTCGCACAGCGCGTTCGCGGGGAACATCCTGGCTCTGACGTCGATCTCGCTGACGACCGGCGCGACTCTGCATGGCCGCGCGCTCGCCCGCAACGGCGCGGTCACGCTCGACACGAACACGATCACCAAGGCACGTTGTGCGACGCAGACCTCGACGCCGCCGTCGGTGACCGACACGTCGGCAACCACCGACGTCGGCACGCCGGTCACGGTCGGACTGAACGGCACCGACGCCAAGGGAGCGCCGCTCACGTTCGTGATCATCAGCGCCCCCTCGCACGGAACCCTGGGGCCGATCGACCAGTCCACGGGCACCGTCACCTACACGCCCAAGCCCGGGTACACCGGCACGGACCGCATCACCTATCAAGCCACCAGCCCCAGCGGCACCTCCAACACGGCGACCGCCAAGATCACGGTGAGGCCCAAGACCGGCGCGCCCAAGACCGCCGCGCCACGCCATCCGAGGCAGCACGCCAAGCGACACCCGCGCCGCCACCACGGCAAGCGCCTCATCACCACCATCCGACGGCATCCGCCGCATCGCGCGCACACGCCTCCGGGATTCACGGGCTGAGCGCGTGCGGCTTGCCACCGGACTCACGACGGCGGCGTGGCTGGCCACCGCGGCCAGCGCCGCGATCGCGGCGCCCTCACCGTCACGCGCTCGCCCGGCGGCGGGGGCCATCCAGCAGCTGGCGCTGCTGGATCGCCCCAAGCAGGCGTTCTCGAAGCCGGACACCCACTCCAGGCGACTGGAGACCGTGCCCGACGTGCGACCGATCACCGGCGACCAGACCGTGCTTCCCGTGCTCGCTCGCGCGACCGGCAAGCACGGAGTGGCCTGGGTGAAGGTGCTCCTGCCGGGCCGACCGAACGGCCACGCCGGCTGGATCTCCACCAGCTCGACCAGCGCGGCGATCACCAAGTGGCGGATCGTCGTGCGCCTCTCCACGCGAACCGTGACGGCCTTTCACGCCGGCCGCCTGGCCCACGCCTTCAAGGCCGTGGTCGGCAAGCCCTCGACGCCCACGCCGCTGGGACGCTTCTTCGTCGAGGAGCCCGTGAGGCTGGACCGCGGCCACGCCGGCGCGCCCTACGCCCTCGCGCTCAGCGCCCGTTCCAACGTCCTCCAGGAGTTCGACGGCGGTCCCGGCCAGATCGCTCTTCACGGCACCGACAACGTGGGCGGCATCCCGGGAACCGCTGTGTCGCACGGGTGCATCCGACTCAGCACTCAGGCCATCAGCTGGCTCGCGAACCGCATCGGCCCCGGCACGCGCGTCACGATCACGCGCTAGCTCACGCCGGCCCGCCCGCCGCGACCCAGCGCTCGAGGACGGCGATCCGCTCGGTCGGCCAGGCGCCGTCGCACGGCATCGTGCCGGCGCGCAGGCGCTCGAGGATCGCCTCGGCGTGCGTCGCGACGTCGTCGCGGGACCAGAGGTCGAAGACGAAGCTCATCGAGTCGCGGTCGCGCCGGCGGAAGAGCGGCTTGACGTGCTCGGCATAGGAGAGCTCGGCGTCGGGGCCGGGGAGGGCGACCTCCGCCACCGGCTCCTCGGGCGCCATCGCCGCGACCCGCGACCACGGGTAGGCGTCGCACACCCACCACCACCGCGGGACCGGCATCTGCGGCGGCGGCTTGGCGTCGGGCCCGGAGTTCTCGACGGCGATGCGCGATCCCCACTCGAGGTAGGCGGCGAACGCCGCGCGGAACTCGGGATCGGCGGGGAGGCCGACGTCATCCGCGGCGCGCGTGAGCAGCTGCACCCAGCGGGCCCGCCACTCCTCCTGCAGGCCCTTGCCCATGTGCTGACCGATCATGCGCTGGTAGCCGCCGTAGCGCTCGGTGTAGGCCCGCGGGCCGCCGAAGACCTCGCCGAGCCACGCCGCGACCCGCTCTGGGTGATCCGGCGACATGCGGGCGAAGAGCGGCGCGAGCAGCGGGTCCTCCGCGACGTAGGTCTCGTAGAAGCGGCGTGTCAGGCGCAGCAGCGCCGGGAACCCGCCGGCCCACTGGAAGAGCGTCGGCTGCTCCGCGGGCTCCGGGTCGTGGAAGTCGACGTGCCAGTGCATCCCGGTGCAGAACGGCTTGTTGCGCGACTGGCCGCAGCGGCACAGGCTGTAGTGCTCGAGCGAGGCGCCCGCATTGCGGGGCTCCGGCCGCCCGTCGGCGTCGACGAGCGCGATCGCGCCGCTGACGCGGTAGGGCCCGTCGCGCGAGACCTCGATCGCCGGCTCGCGTTCCTGGTCGACTTGCCGGCGGGCCTCGACGCCGCCGACCGCGTAGCTGAGCGCGCCCGACGGGCAGTCCCGGGCCGCGCGCACGATCTCGTCGACCCGGCCGCCGCTCGGGGCGACGAACGGCTCCTCGGAGGCGCGGAAGACCGTCGGCAGCCGGTCGGTGCAGAACCCCGAGTGCGCGCAGGTGCCGCGGTTGTCGAGCACCTCGATCTGCTGCCCGTCGTAGCGGTCGACCCGGTCCGGCACGCGCTCGGGCTCCTTCGCGCCGCGGAAGCCGATCTGCGCGTGGGAGCCGTCGCAGAACGGCTTCGATTCCGACGCGCCGCAGCGGCACAGCGCCAGCTGGGGCAGCGGCTCGAGCGAGAGGCCGAGCCCGTCGCGCAGCGTGGGCGCGTTCGTGACGAGATACGGGCCGTCCGGCGCCGACTGGATCGCCGGCGCGGCGTCGACCATGAGCTCGGCGAGCTCGCGGCGCCGGGCGGCCAGCGTCTCGGCGTCCTCGGCCACGAGCTGGCAGGCGAGGTCCTGCAGCGCGGCGGTCGCCTCGAGCAGAGCCGGCGGACCGCCGACCCGCGCGCGCAGCCGCGTCGCGTCCCGGGCCAGGTCGTTCAGCTCGGCGCGCAGGTCGTCGTCGGTGATCTCGTTGCGGCCCGAAGCGGGGCCGTGCGCGCCCAGCGCGGCGGTCAGCGGCCGCACGACCGAGGCGGCGAGCCGGCCGGCGGCCCGAGCGAG
>JAOPZQ010000232.1 GCA_025964075.1 Solirubrobacterales bacterium
GCGGGGACCCCACGCGACCGCTCGGGCACCTGACCCTCGACGGCGCGGCGGGCGAGATCCTCCCCGGCGACGGCATCGGCGAGGCGTGGTACCTCGCGCAGTCGCTGCTCGCGGCCGACGCGCTCGGCGTCTCCCAGGCCGTGCTCGACCTCGCCGTCGACTATGCCAAGGAGCGCCACGCGTTCGGCCGGCCGATCGGGTCCTACCAGGCGATCAAGCACCAGATCGTCGAGATCCTGCGCCACGTCGAGACGACGCGGAACCTCTGCTACTACGCGGGCTTCGCGGCCGAGCAGCGGCCGGACGAGCGCGCCCTCGCGGCGAGCGCCGCGCGGTTCGCCGGCGAGGAGGCCGCCGAGTACGCGACACGGACCTGCATCGCGGTCCACGGCGGCATCGGGGCGACCTGGGAGCACGACGCCCCGCTGTACTGGCGCCGCGCCCAGCTCTCGCGCCTGCTGCTCGGCGGCGTCGCCGGCGCCGCCGACCGCGTCGCCGAGGAGATCCTCGCCCGCGCCCGCGAGCACGTCGCGGTCGCGGCCTGACCCAAGGAGCAACGGATGAGCACGACGACCAAGGGCTTCGACGCCGACGCGATCGGCGTGTGGGGCGACCCCGTCGCGTTCGCCGTCGAGCGCGCGCGCATCCGGGCCTACGCCGCCGCGACGAACGACCCGATCGCCCCGCACGTCGCCGGCGACCTCGCGCCGCCCGTGTTCGCGATCGTCCCCGCGTTCGCCACCGCGGTCGAGGCGAGCACGAAGGTGATCCCGGGCGACCTGCTGATGATGGTCGTCCACGGCGAGCAGGACTTCCACTACCACGCGCCGATCCGTCCGGACGCGAAGCTCGAGACCCGCGCGGCGCCGATCGGCGTGCACGCCCGCTCCTCCGGCGTGACGGTGTGCGTCAAGGCCGAGACCCGCGACGCGGGGAGCGGCGACCTGCTCGTCGAGCAGTACATGACGTCGTTCGTCCGGGGCGCGCAGAGCGACGTTTCCGTCGGCGAGGCGGCGCCCGGCCACTCGTTCGACGAGGCGCTGCGCGAGCGCGCTCCCGAGGCCGAGGTCTCGCAGACGTTCGACGCCGACCAGACCTACCGCTACAGCGAGGCCTCCGGCGACCCGATGCCGATCCACCTCGACGTCGCGCTCGCGAAGGCGATGGGACTGCCGGGGATCATCATCCACGGCCTCTGCACGATGGCCTTCACCTCGGTGGCGGTCGTCGAGCACGCGTGCCCCGAGGACCCGACCCGGCTGAAGCGGCTCGCCGTGCGGTTCTCGAAGGTCGTCCAGCCCGGCGAGACGATCGCCACGCGGCTGTGGTCCGCGGGCGAGGGGACGTACGCGTACGAGACCGCCTCGAACACCGGCGCGGTCGTCATCAAGGACGGCCTCGCCGAGATCGCGAGCTGAGGAGAGAGCATGGGAGCACTGGAAGGACGGATCGCCGTCATCACCGGCGCGGGCCGCGGCATCGGCCGCGAGCACGCGCTCCTCTTCGCGGCCGAGGGCGCGAAGCTCGTGGTCAACGACCTCGGCGGCGCGAACGACGGCAGCGGAGCGGACGCGAGCGCCGCGCAGTCGGTCGCCGACGAGGTCGTGGCCGCGGGCGGCGAGGCGGTCGCCAACACCGACGACGTCTCGACCTGGGAGGGCGCGCGGACGCTCGTCGCCCAGGCCGTCGACGCGTACGGCCGCCTCGACGTCCTCGTCAACAACGCCGGCATCCTGCGCGACGCGTTCATCGGCTCGATGACCGAGGAGCAGTGGGACGCGGTCGTCGCCGTGCACCTGAAGGGGCACTTCGCGGCGCTGCGTCACTCCGTCGACCACTGGAAGGCGCGGGCGAAGGCGGGCGAGGCCGTCAACGCCGCGGTCATCAACACGGCGTCCGCTTCCGGCACGTTCCTGCCCAACCCGGGCCAGGCGAACTACGGCGCGGCGAAGGCCGCCATCGCCGCCCTGACCCTGGTCGCCGCAGCGGAGCTCGAGCGCTATGGCGTGCGGGTCAACGGCATCGCGCCGGTCGCCCGGACGCGGCTGACGCTCTCGACGCCCGGGCCGATCGGCGAGATGATGAAGGCGCCGGAGGACCCCGACGCGTTCGACGCGTTCCACCCGAAGCACGTCTCGCCGCTCGTCGGCTACCTCGCCACCGCCGACTGCCCGATCACCGGCAAGCTGTTCGCGGTGCAGGGCGGCTCGATCCAGGAGCTCCGCGGCTGGCAGCTCGGCGCGGGCGTCCGGACCGACGGCGACTGGACGATCGAGCGCGTCGCGGGAGAGCTGGCGGGCGCGCCGGCCTGAGCGCTCGCCTAGCGGGAGTCGCAGCGCGCCGCGTGCTTCGGCGCCGCCGAGACGCTCGGGCCGCCCGTGCCCGCGCTCAGCGTCCACGACTGCGGGTCCGTCTTCAGGACGAGCGGGTGCTGGGGGTCGAGGGGGACGTCCGTGAACGTCGCCTCGATCGGCTGGCTCCCGGAGTAGCACGCGGCGTAGACCGTGGCCGTGGTCGGGCGGGCCGCGGTGACCTGGAGCCCGTCGAGCGGCTCCGGTGTCGCGTGGCGATAGAGGGCGGGGAGGGTCGTCGAGACGGCGGCGCCGGGACGGCCGATCGCGATGCCGAGGCCCCCGGGCTGCTCGAGGCCCGAGGCGAAGAACCCGGTCAGCTGCGGCTGGTTGCATGCGACGGCGTAGACGCCGTTGGCCGGCGGCTGGTTCCACGCGGCGCAGGTGTCGAAGGCGTGGCGGAGCTGGCCGCCGCCGGCGCGCAGGGCGCTCGCCGTCGCCTCGTCGGTCACCTCTTCGCCGACCGGCGGCCGCGCCGGGGGCTTGGGGACGCGGGCGCACGGCGTGAACGTCCGGCCGAGCTTCTGCTGCCACAGCGGGGACTGGGGGCCCTGCGAGAAGTAGTACTGCGTCACGTCGAAGCCCGGCCGCGGCCGGGCGCTGCCGAGCCGGCCCTCCCAGCACGCCCACGGCGCGTACGCCAGGTCGGACATCGGCGTGGTCTCGGGGGCGAAGGCGAGCTGGTTGGCCGCGGCGCAGGTGACGGTGTCGTTGAGGACGCCGGCGCCGAGCTCCTGGCGATGCTTCTCCCCGCAGCTCTCGTAGTCGGCGTGGCTGCCCTTCGCCGCGTGCACCGTGACGTGGTCGCCGGTGTGCTCGAGCGCCGGCTCGCCCCAGGCGAACGGCCGCCCGGCGTTGTGGCGCGCGGTCCACAGGTACACCGGCTTGCCCGACCTCGACAGGAGGACGTCGACCGACTCCCAGTCGCCCTCGTGGAAGCCGGCCAGGGCCGGGAAGCGCGAGCCGGCGACGCCGAGCTCCTGGTAGTTGAACTCGTAGTAGAACCAGTACTGGATCGTCGTCGGGGCCCCGTGGCCGCCGGTGACGAAGAAGTACTCGTGGTTCGTGTTCGTCGGGTCCGCCGAGCCGAGGGCCCCGATCATGTCACGGTGCTGCGCGGCCTTGCTCGTGTCGAGGCCCGGGTAGTCGAGCCACGTCCCGGCGCCGCCGTTCCACGGCAGCTGGCTCGGCCGCGTGACGGCGGCGCACTCGTTGGCGTTGACCTGCACGCAGGCCGGCTGGTCGCGATCGCGCAGCTTGAACATCGTCAGGGCCGAGACCGGCCAGAACCCGTCGTTGCGGTCGACGATCACCCGCGGCTGGAAGCGCTCCGCGAGCGCGCGCTGCGACGTCGCCCTCGTCGTCCCGGTGGCCGCGGCGGGGACGCACCCGGCATCGGACGCGGTCCCGACGAGCTCGTCGCGCAGGTCGGCGGCGCGGTCCTGCGCCCGGGTCACGGCCTGCAGCGGCCCGAGGTCGGTCCGCGCGACGTCGCTGCGCGGAATCGACAGCATCCGCCCGCTGTGCTGGACGACGTGCGTCTGGCCCGCCTCCGAGACGACGTCGACCCGGGCGAGGTAGAGCCGCGAGTCGGTCTCCGTGACGTAGAGCCCGCACACCGGCGCGGCGCCGCCCTTCAGCAGGGCCGCGACGGCCTGGAGCTTCGGGTGGTCGATGCTGCGCACGTAGGACAGGACACCGCCGAAGAAGACGACCGAGAGGAAGACGCACACGCCGTAGAACGCGAAGCGGTCGCCGGTCGCCTGGGCGACGCCGAGGTTGATCAGCCCGAGCACGAGGGCCGCGGCGGTGATCGCCGCGAGGCTGCCGTCGAAGCGGATCAGCGCCGCGGTGCCGCACGCGAGCACCGCGATCCCGATGAACCGGCGGGCCGGGTCCTGGTAGATCGCGCGCCACGGCTGCACGATCGGCAGCACGAGCACGACGAACCACAGGACCACCCACACCGGCTGATCCACGACCGAGATCAGGTACACGCCGAGGGCGACGACGAGGATCGCGGCGGCGCGGCGGATCCGCTCGAGCGTCCCGACGTTCGCGAACGTCTGCGCCCACAGCCACGCGCCGAACCGCCGCAGCCAGTCCCCCTCGTCCGGGACGTTCGTCGCGGCGGCGTCGTCGAGCAGGAGCAGGAGGATCGACGCGGCGACGACGAACGCGGCGATCAGGAGCAGCACGTCGATGGTGCCGAGCCGGCCGTAGACGATCGCCACGGCGATCTCGACGAGCATCAGCGCGACGAGGCCGCGCCGCGTCCGCGGCCCCGGCCGGCCGAGGTGGTCGAGCGCGTACACGCCGACGAGCGCGCCGATGCCGGCGAGGACGAACCCCACGAGCGCGACCGCGCCGACGGCGACGAGCTCGTGGCTCGGCACGGCGCTGACGGCCTGGTCGGCCGGGAGCTGGGAGGCGTGGAAGCGCGCCCAGAGGACGGCGCCGCCGGTCGCCGCGACCATCCCGGCCGAGGTCAGCGCCGCGACGATCGTGCTGGCGGCCTTGATCCACGCCTCGTTCATCGCGCGTCCGGTGTCATCGTGTCCGGCACCTTGTCCACCGCGTTCCAGATTCGGGCACCCGGCCGCGCCCCCTCCTTCTGGCTGTCGCAAGTCGATCCGGCGCCCTCGCCGCGCGAGCCGCTCCCCGGGCCGGTCGAGGCCGACGTGTGCATCGTCGGCGCGGGGTTCACGGGGCTGTGGACCGCCTACGAGCTGCGCCGCGCCGACCCGTCGCTGCGCGTCGTCGTCCTCGAGGCCGAGACCGCCGGGTTCGGCGCCTCGGGGCGGAACGGCGGCTGGGTGGTCGGCGAGATC
>JAOPZQ010000239.1 GCA_025964075.1 Solirubrobacterales bacterium
GCGGCGCCCTCTTCCAGATGACGGTGCTTCGGCGCGTGCTCGGCCAGCCCGTTTTCGTGCTCGTGATGATCACGATCGGCCTGAGCATCGTCATCAATTCCGCGATCCCCGCGATCTTCGGAGGCAACGCCCGCATCCTCGGCGATCCGTGGGGCGCGTCCGCCGTCGACGTGGGCGGCGTCACCTTGAACTGGGTGCGTATCTGGACGGTGGTCTGCACCGGCCTGATCCTGGCGCTGTACTTCGTCTTCGACCGCTTCTCCCGCTACGGGCTCGCGATGCGCGCGACGGCCGCGGACGAGGAGGCGGCGATGGCGGTCGGCGTGCCCGTGCGACGCGTCTACGCGCTGACGTGGGCGATCGCGGGGGGCGTCGCCGTGGTCGGAGGGCTGTTCCTGGCGGGCTTTCCCAGCTCGGTCAACCCGTCCCTGGGAGACGTCGCGCTGCGCGCCTTCCCGGCGGTCATCCTCGGTGGCCTCGATTCGCCGCCCGGCGCGGTCGTGGGCGGCATCGCGATCGGGATCGTCGAGGTCATGTCGTCGGGCTACGCGCCGGGATGGCTGGGCAGCGACTTCTCCGCCGTCGCGCCCTATGCGGTGATGATCCTCGTGCTCCTGATCAGGCCCTACGGCCTGTTCGGCACCCGGCCGGTGGAGCGGGTATGACCCGGCGTGCGTCCCGACGGCGACGCTTCGGCGGGAAGCGCGCGGCGCTGGTCGCCGTCGCGATCCTCGCGATCGTGCTCCCGTTCGGCCTCGACGCCTTCCAGCTCACCACGGCGACATTCGTGCTGATCGCGGCGATCGGCGCGCTCGGACTCAACGTTCTCACCGGCTACACGGGACAGATCTCGCTGGGGCACGCCTTCTTCCTCGCCGTGGGCGCGTACACCGCCGCGGTCCTGGGAGGCAACGACCATCTGAGCGCACTGATCTGGCTGCCCGCCGCGGGCGTGGTCGCGGCCCTCTGCGGGGCGATCGTCGGGCCGACGGCCCTGCGCCTCCGCGGGCTCTACCTGGCGATCGTGACGATCGGCCTGGTGTTCATCGGGCAGCACATCTGGTTCAACGCGCCCGCGATCTCCGGCGGACCCGGCGGGCGCTCGTTCCCGTCGGTCGCGTTCGGTTCGTTCGACTTCTCACCCGGGCAGCAGCTCACGCTCGGCGGGCTCGTCATCGACCACAACGGCCTCTACTACTACCTCGCGCTGATCCTCCTCGCGGCGGCCATGCTCTTCGTGTGGAACCTCACGCGCGGCCGGTCGGGACGCGCGATGCAGGCGGTGCGCGACCGCGAGATCGCGGCAGCGATCATGGGAGTGAACCTCGCCCGCACCAAGATGAGCGCCTTCGTGGTCTCGTCGTTCCTGACGGGCGTGAGCGGCGCGCTCTACGCGTCCTACCTGTCGTTCGCCACCCCCGGCCAGTGGAGCCTGCTGCTCTCGGTCCAGTACGTGGCGGCGATCATCGTCGGCGGGATCGGCACGGTGTGGGGCGCCCTGCTGGGCTCGACGGTGATCTTCGCGCTGCCCGCGGTCCTGCAGTCGCTGTTCCCGCAATCCTCGTCGGGTGGGGTGCCGATCGACGACATCACGTCGATCGCCTACGGGGTGCTGATCATCGTCTTCTTCGTCCTGGAGCCGCACGGGGTCGTCGGGCTTGGCCGCCGTGTCGCGTCGCTGTGGTCGCGCATGAACGCGCGTCGCGGCGAGGACGGACCACTGTCACATGAAGCACAGCAATTGGAGAGGAGTGAGGCGACATGGGCAAGGTGAAGGTGCGCCCGCCGGCGGCCGTGTGCGCGGCGGGAGCGATCGCGATGGCCGTCGCGGCGTGCGGGACCGGCTCCAGCGGCAGCGGGGCCTCCAGCGCAGGCGGAGGGGTCAAGACCGGTCCGGGGGTCGACGCCAAGACGAAGACCGTCTCGCTCGGCGTCCTCAGCCCGCTGTCCGGGCCGGTGGCGGCGATCGGTAAGCCGCTGACCGCCGGCCAGGAGACCTACTTCCGCGCGGTGAACGCCGCGGGCGGAATCGATGGCTGGAAGGTCAAGCTCGTCGAGCAAGACACGAAGTACGACCCGCAGACCGAGGTGCAGGCCTACAACGGCATCGCCGGCAACGTGGCGTTCATCGCCCAGTCGCTGGGCAGCCCGACGACCAAGGCGATCCAACCGCTCGCCGCCCAGCAGAACATGCTGATCGGCGCAGCCGCACAGGACTCGTCGCTCGTCACCGATCCGAGGATGGCGGTGATCGGCACGCCCTATGCGATCGACGACGCCAACGCGCTCGACTACATCGCCAGGCAGAAGGGCGACAAGAACGCGAAGGTCGGGATCATCTACCAGAACGACGCGTACGGTGCGGACGGGTTGCGCGGCTACGAAGCGGGCCTGAAGGCCTACCACGTCCACAGCGTGGCCAAGGCCACGTACAAGGTCGGCGACACCGACCTCACCGCGCAAGTGCAGAAGATGCGATCCTCAGGGGCGAAGTACGTCTTCGTCGTGGCGACTCCCAGCGTGGGCGCGACGATCGTGGGCACGGGCGCCTCGCAGGGCTACAACCCGACGTGGGTGTTCCAGGGGCCGGCGTGGTCGGGGTACCTGATGACGTCCGACGGCACTCCGAGCGGCAAGCCCACCGCGGTCGCGAAGGCGCTCGCGTCCATCGTGTGGGTGCTCGGCTACGAGTCGCAATGGGGCGACAAGAACGTGTCGGGCATGGCGAAGTTCCTGGCCGACGCCAAGCGATTCGCTCCGTCGCAGATCCCCGACTACTACTTCATGTACGGGTACTCCCAAGCGAGGATGGAGACCGCGATCCTGCGTAAGGCAATCGCCGGCGGCGATCTCACGCGCGCCGGCATCCTCAACGCCAAGCTCCACCTCGGGAAGGTCGACCTCGGCGGTCTGATGCCCCCGCTCGACTACACCCCGGCGCTCGGGCCTGCCGCGCGGATGACGGGGATCTCCAAGGTGAGCTCCACCACCGCCGGATTCCTGAAGGGCTTCCGCGGCTTCTTCATGGGCGACGCCGCCAGGAGCATGACGTTCAAGGCGTCGGCCTGAGATGCCCGGCAGACATCAGGTGGGGGCGCGCGCCGGCGTCCCCACCTACCCTTACGCGATGACGGCATGGGCGCGCTCTGCATCGGCCGAGAGCGCCCGGCGAGCGACCGGGCGATCCCCTGGCGACCTCACGCTGGGGCGCTGGGTGCGCGACCGGGCGTTGGTCACTCCGGCGCGCATCGCGATCGAGCACCGCGGCGAGCGGACCACGTACGCCGAGCTCGACGCGCGCTCCGAGCGGCTGGCGGATGGGCTTCTGCGGCTCGGCCTGAGCCGGGGCGACCGTGTCGCCTCGCTGACCGGGAATCGCCCGGAGCACGTGGAGCTGTTCTTCGCCTGCGCGAAGGCGGGGCTCGTGCTGGCGCCGCTCAGCTGGCGCCTGGCGCCGGCCGAGCTCGCCTACCAGCTGGCGCACGCCGAACCGGCCGCGCTGTTCGTCGAGCCAGAGCGGGACTCGCTCGCCGACGCCGCGCTGGAGCTTGCCGCATCGCGACCTCGGCGGCTGGCGCTCGCGCGCGCCGAGCTCGATGCGCTCTCGCACCCCGGCGCGACGCCGCCGCAGGACGTACCCGCGGACGACGACGATCTCCTGCTCCTCTACACCGCCGGCACCACCGGCCGCCCGAAGGGCGCGCGGCTGACCCACCGGAACTGCTTCTGGACCAACCTCAGCTTCGACCGCACCGCCGACCTGAGTGCGACCGACGTCGTCCTGCAGCTGCTCCCGCAGTTCCACGTCGGCGGCTGGAACGTCCAGCCCCTGCTCGCCTGGTGGAAGGGCGCGACGGTCGTGCTCGAGTCGAAGTTCGACCCGGCGCGGGCCCTGGAGCTGATCGAGCGCAGGCGGATCACCACGATGATGGGGGTGCCGGCCCACTACCTGTTCATGGCCGGCGAGCGACGCTTCGGCGACGCCGACCTCTCGAGCCTGCGCCGCGCGATCGTGGGAGGCGCGCCGATGCCCGAGCCGCTGCTGCGCACCTGGCGCGACCGCGGGGTGGAGATCGTCCAGGGCTACGGCCTCACCGAGGCCTCGCCCAACGTCCTGTGCCTGCCACCGGAGGATGCGGTGCGCAGGCTCGGCTGGGCGGGCAAGCCCTATCCGCACGTCGATGTGGCACTCGCCGATCCCGCGTCGGGTGCGCTGGTCGACGGTCGCGGCAGCGGCGAGCTGCTCGTCCGGGGGCCCGCCGTGTTCGCGGGGTACTGGCGTGACCCCGAGGGCACGCGCGCTAGCGTGCGCGACGGATGGCTGCACACCGGTGACATCGCCGAGCGCGACGCCGAGGGTTTCTACCGAATCCGCGACCGGCTCAAGGACATGTACATCTCGGGAGGGGAGAACGTCTATCCCGCCGAGGTCGAGACCACGCTGCACGAGCATCCGGCCGTGGCCGACGCCGCGGTGATCGGCGTACCCGACGAGCGGTGGGGCGAGGTCGGCCTCGCGATCGTCGTGGTGCACCCCGGCGCGACGGTCGACGAGCAGGACCTGCTCGCCCACTGCCGCCGGCGCCTCGCGGCGTTCAAGGCGCCCCGCGTCGTGCGCCTCGCCGAGGAGCTTCCGCGCTCGGCGTCGGGCAAGCTCCTCAAGCGGGAGCTGCGCGAGCGCTTCTCCCCCGGGGGGACCCGTTGAGCGACACGCGCGCCCTGGGCGGTGCCGAGGGGACCGCGCCGCCGCGCGGCGCTCGGACCGAGCGCGGCGCCCGCACCCGCACCCGTCTGCTCGAGACGGCCGAGCAGATCTTCACCGAGCTCGGCTACCACGAAGCGTCGATCGTCAAGATCGCCGAGGCCGCCGGAGTCGCGCCCGGGACGTTCTACCTGTACTTCGCGGGGAAGCAAGACATCTTCGACGAGCTCGTCGAGGACCTCAACGGGCGCGTGCGCCGGGCGATGGCCGATGCGGCGTCGCGCGGGCAGACGCGCCCGGAAGCAGAACGTCTCGGATTCGAGGCGTTCTTCCGCTTCACCGCCGAGCAACCCGGCCTCTACCGAGTGATACGCCAGGCCGAGTTCGTCTCGCCCCGGGCGCTGCGTCTGCACTACGAGCGCATCGTCCCCGGCTACGTCCGCGGCCTCCAGGAGGCGATGGCGCGCGGCGAGATCGCGACCGGCGACCCCGAGGTGATCGCGTGGGCGCTGATGGGCGTGGGCGAGATGATCGGCCTGCGCTGGATCCTGTGGGGTGACACCGACGAGATCCCCACGCGCGTGTTCGAGGAGACGATTCGGTTCGTCCAGCGCGCGCTGCGCGCGCAGCCGTAAGCCACGCTCGGTCGGATCGCCCCGCCGCTCCGACGGGTCCGCGGCCGGCCGACTCATGTCCGCGAACGACTTGCGCGCGCGCTGGTGCGGGAGAACAACGATTCGGTGGTCGATGTCGTCTGTCGGAAGGGGGCGTGAGGCAAGATCGGCAATGGAACGTCGTTGCATGCGGGCCTCGCCGCCGGGACGATGTACGCCATGACGCGGGAAAGCGCATCGGCCACCGTCGCGAAGGCCCCGGCCGGCGACGGACTGGAGACGCTGGGCCTGCTTCATGCATGACGGGTTCGGCCTCTCGAACCTGCCGTACGGCTCGATCCGCCGGGACCGGGCGTCGCCGCCCCGGCTCTGCGTGCGCCTGCACGACGAAGCCATCGAGCTCGCCGCCATCGCCGGCGACCTCGACGTCGACCGCGCGCTCGTGGACGCGCCGAACCTCGACCGACTCCTGGGCGCGGCGCCCACGGCGTGGACCGTCCTGCACGAGGCGCTCCGGGCGCGGCTCGCCGAGGAGGTCCCGGCGCACGCCCGTGTCCCGCTCGCCGGCGCGATCCCGTACCTGCCGTTCACCGTCGCCGACTACGTGGACTTCTACTCCTCGATCGAGCACGCGACGAACCTCGGGCGGATGTTCCGCCCCGACGCCGAGCCGCTGCTGCCCAACTGGCGCCACGTGCCGGTGGGCTACCACGGCCGGTCCGGCACCGTCGTCGTCGCCGGTACGCCGATCCGGCGGCCGGTCGGCCAGCTGCCGCGGCCGGACGGCCCGACGTTCGCGCCGACCGAGCGCCTGGACATCGAGCTCGAGCTCGGCTTCGTCACCGGAGGGCCGCCAACGTCGCTGGGAGCGCCGCTGCCCATCGACGAGGCCGCGGATCGGATCTTCGGGTTCGTGCTCGTCAACGACTGGAGCGCGCGGGACATCCAGCGCTGGGAGTACGTGCCGCTGGGGCCCTTCCTCGGGAAGTCCTTCGCCACGTCGATCTCGGCCTGGGTCACGCCCCGGGATGCGCTGGAGCCCTACCGCGTCGCGGGTCCCGAGCAGCAACCGCCGCCGCTTCCGTACCTGCGCGACCCGGAGCCGTGGGGCCTCGACATCGCGCTCGAGGTGGAGCTGGGCGGCGAGACGATCTCGCGCACGAACGCCGCCGGGCTGTACTGGAGCGTGGTCCAGCAGCTGACCCATGTCGCCTCGAACGGCGCCGTCGTCCGGCCCGGGGACCTCTATGCCTCCGGCACGATCTCCGGGCCCGCCAGCGGCTCGGAGGGCAGCTTGATCGAGTTGACGCAGAACGGCGATCGACCGCTCACCATCGCCGGCGAGGAGCGGACGTTCCTGCTCGACGGCGACCGGGTCGTCCTGCGCGGGAGGGCCGGCGACGTGGAGCTCGGCGAGGTCGCCGGCCAGATCGTCAGCTCGGAGCAGCCGGCCAGCTCCGGGCGCTGACCTCGCGAACCGCGGTGATCGCGGTGGCGATCCGTGGGGAGAGGTGCTCGCCGTCGCGGACGATCAGCACGCTGTGACGCTGCGTGCTGACGCCGGCCAGCGCGACGTGCGCCACGGGCCGATCGGAGCTGACCGGGGTCAGCTCCGGCGCGATGGTGACGCCCCACCCGATGCCGACCAGGCCGACGGCGGTCCCCACGTCGTTGACGGAGGCGGCGAGCACCGGCTCGAACCCCGCGGTGACGCAGAGCGTCACGGTCAGCTGGCCGAGGGTGCTGGCCGGGTTGACGATCCATGCCTCGTCTTGCAGCTCGGCCATCGTGGCCTCGTCCGCGCCGGCGAGCCGGTGTCCGACGGGAACGCACAGACGCAGCGCGTCGGAGCCGAGGGTCCACTCGCGGAGGCCCAGCTCCTGGCGCGGATGCGCAGCTCCGAACCGGGACAGGATGACCATGTCGAGCAGTCCGCGACGGACCTCCTCCGCACCGGTCTCGTCGGTCGTCGCGGAGAGCCGTATCTCCAACCCGGGGAAGCTCTCACGCACCCCGGTGAGCGCGCGGCTCATGATGCGCGGACCCTCGCCGAAGGGGACGCCCACCCTCAGCAACCCGCCGATCGGATGAGGGTCGCTGGCCAGCGTCGCCTCGGCGGCGCGGAGCTCCACGAGGATGCGCTCGGTGTGCTCGACGAGCTCCTGGCCGACCGGCGTGAGCAACACCCGCCCGCCGACGCGCTCGACAAGCCGGGAGCCCGTCTCGCGCTCGAGGGCGGAAAGGTGCTGTGAGACCGCCGACCGCGTGTACTTCAACGCGCGCGCCGCCGCCGCGATCGACCCTTCGACGGCGATCGCGCGAAGCATGATGAGCCTGCGGACATCGAGCACGCTGTGTCAGTTCTGCTAACGCCTAGCGTCGGCAATCGTTACTGCAGATTACTTGCTTTGTGACGATTCGTGCTTCTCAATTGCCCGATGAAGTTGTCGCTCACCGAGCTGCAGCGCATCCCGACCTCCGGGGCGCGGGCGGTCGAGCCGGTTGCCGTGGACGGCATGGAGCTGCTGGCCATTCCCCAGCTCGCGTACGACGTGGCGGACCAGGAGCCCGGCATGAACGGCGGCGACAGCGACACGGACATGCTGCTGCTGCGTCGGGTCGGGGGACGGTTCGCTCCGTGGTCGACGCTTTCGGCGCCCGGGGGCGAAGACGCCGAGTTCTTCGTGATCGAAGACCGCGCCTTCCTCGCCGTGGCGAGCCTGCGGAGTGGCTCGGGCCCCTACGAGTTCACCACCGAGTCCCAGATCTACACCTGGCGGGAGGGCCGGTTCGTGCCCTTCCAGTCCATCACGACCTTCGCCGCCAAGCAGTGGAAGCACTGGCGCATCGGCGATCGGCATTTCCTCGGCCTGGCGCAGGGAGTCCGCCCTCCGGGCACCGCGGGTCCGAACCGCGATTCGGTGGTCTTCGAGTGGGACGGGTCGTCGTTCGTCGAGCACCAGCGGATCCCGTCCCAGTGGGCGTACAACTGGCATCCGTTCACGATCGACGAGACGTTCTACGTGGCTCACGCCGACCATCTCGACGCGAGCCTGCTCTACCGGTGGGACGGCGAGCGGCTGGTGCCGCACCAGGGCCTGGCCGCGCGGGGCGGGCGCGCGTTCGCGAGCTTCGACCTCGACGGCGGTGCCTATCTGCTCGTCGCGAGCCTCCTGGAGCCACCGCAGCTGATGCGGTGGAACGGCGACCGGTTCGACGTCGTGCAGACGCTCGACGGGCTCGGCGCCCGTGAGCTCGCGGTGCTGACGTGCGGCGATCGGCTCGTCGTCGTGCGGGTCAACTTCGTCCTCGGCACGCCGGCCGATCCGAATCCTGCGCTCGACTCGCAGGTGTACGTATGGAACTCGGGCGCCCTCGAGGTCGCGGCTCGCTTCCCGACCTCCGGAGGGACGGACGTCGCGGTGGTGCACGCCGGCGACGACGTCCAGCTCGTGGTGTCCAACTCGTTGTCGCCGCAGGTCCGCTTCGCGACGGACACCGTCCTGTATTCGCTCTCGAGCGCAGTGACCTAGGTGAAGCGATGCGCGTCTTCGAGAGCCCTGAGCTGCTGCAGCTGTTCGAGACGTACACCGCCTCGCCCACGAGCATCGGCGCCCACCTAGGCCAGGCGGCCGCGCGGACCAACGTCACCGATCCGCTCATCGTCGCGACCGGAAGCGACATCGCGCTGTATCCGGGTGCAGGAGCGCCACCGACGGTCCAAGGGTTCCGGTTGTCGACTCGCGGCTTCAAGGAGCTCGCCGGCGTCTCCCATCTCGGACCGGCGCTGGCCACCCTCTCGATGATGCGGGAGCTCGACGAGTCGGGGCGGTGGCGCGGCGACGCCGAGCGGCTGCTCGACGTCACCCGCGCGGCCCGCGCCGCCAACTCCACCGCCCTCTGGCGCGACCAGATCGCCGTCGAGGCATTCGTGGGGCGCGAGGAGGCGATCGCCGCGATGGTTGCCTACAGCTGCCGACTCACGGAGCGGTTCCTCGAGCGCACTCTGGACCGACCCTCGTACCTGACCGACGCGGCGCTGCGGCGGGACTACCTCGAAGGACCCGGCGACGACCTGCCGGTCTCCTTCAACCGCGTCATGGTCGCGACCTTCTTCTTGACGGGCATGGACGTCGGCCACCGCCTCATCACGTGGTTCGACGGCCTCGACCTCCCCTGGGAGCAGGCGATGGTGATCATCGCCGGACGCCAGGGTCGGCCGACCGCCGGCGTGAGCCAGGAGTCCAACAGCGTGGCCGGCGTCGTCCACGCGGCCTCACGCGACCGCCTTCCCCTCGAGCGGCTGCTGATCGCGCCTCACGCCCCCGTGTTCCCGATGTTCGACGGCACCAACATGGACGGGGTCGCCGCGCTCGAAGACCCGTACCGGCGGCTGTGGTCGTCTCTTCGGGCCATGTCGGAGCTCGGCGCGCGCATGTTCGACGCCTACCCGCGGTTTCGGCCTCGGACGAGAGTCAACGGAAGCATCGAGCCGGGCACCGCGTGGGTCCACGAGAAGCCGGCCGTCCGGGGCCCCGACGATTGGTTCGCTCTGACGACGCGGTTGCGCGTGGTGATGGAGGACCCAAGGCAACTGCTCTCCGGGGCCGTCACCGATTACGCCAGCCGGCAGTTGGTCGAGAACGCCAACGACCCCTTGGCCATCACCGTCCCCGGGTTGGACGGCGAGCCGTACCCGGAGCTCTGAACTACCCCCTCAAGTCAGGAGCTGTCCCGTGAAGCACCATCGTCCGAAGGTCCGCCCGGCACTTGCCGTCGCCCTGGCGGCCGCCGCCGCGGTCACGGTCCTGAGCGCCTGCGGGAGCTCCTCGTCGAACTCGAGCTCGAATAGCAAGGCGCCGCTGAAGATAGGAATGTCGCTGCCGCTCACGGGTCCTGTGGCCGACGTCTCGAAGTCCGGCTACGAGGGCTACCAGCTGTGGGCCTCGAAGGACAATGCAAACGGCGGGATGCTGGGCCGGAAGGTCAAACTCGACGTCCTGGACGACGGCTTCGACCCCAACCAGAGCGGCTCGAACTACACACGACTCATCAGCCAGAACAAGGTCGACCTGCTGCTCGGCACCTTCTCCTCGCTGCTCAACGCGCCGGACTCCGCCATCGCGGCCCGCCAGGGAATGCTCTACGTGGAGCCGTCGGGCGGAGCCCCGACGCTCTTCGCTCGCGGCTTCAAGAACCTGTTCTTCGCCCAGCCCGGCACGTCGCTGACCTTGCCGGACCAGTTCGTCGCCTACATCGCCTCCCTCCCGGCGGGGCAGCGCCCGACGACCGCCGCCTACGTCACCCAGGACGATCCGAGCGCGAGCCCTGCCGTCGCCGTCTTCAAGAAGAAGCTCGAGGCCCTGGGCGTCAAGACGCTCTACGACCAGACCTACGATCCGAGCACGTCGAATTTCGACACGATCGCCGCCTCGGTCGCGCACGCCGCGCCCCAACTCGTGCTGCAGGGCGCGGTCGCCGGTGACGGGGCCCAGTTCGCGAGGTCGCTGCAGAAGCTCTCCTTCAGCCCGAAGACCCTGTTCCAGATCAACTCGCCCGCGGACGCGACGTACGCGTCGGCCATCGGCGGCGCGGCCAACGCCGAGGGCATCTTCACCGCCCTCGCGTGGAGCCCGGAGGCGAAGTACCCCGGCAACGCCGAGTTCGTCGCGGCGTACGAGAAGGCCTTCGGCCACGCCCCGTCCGAGGACGCCGCCAACTCCTACACGGCCGGCCAGGTGCTGGCCGCCGCGGTCAAGGCCGTCGGTCGTATCGACCAGAAGGCGCTGGCCGCATGGCTGCACTCCCACACCGTGAGCACCATCGTCGGCCCGATGAAGTGGGACGCGACCGGGGTTCCGGAGGGAAGCCTCCTGCTGGCGCAGTGGCAGAGCGGGGCACTGCGGATCCTCGCCCCGAAGAGCGCCGCGACGACGACGAAGATCGTCGCTCCCAAGCCGCCCTGGGGTACCTGATGACCGAGCTCACCCAGACCCTCATCTTCGGGGCGCTGGTGGGCGGCGTCTATGCCCTGATGGCCACGGGCCTGACGCTGACCTTCGGGGTCATGAGGATCGTCAACATGGCTCAGGGCGCGTTCCTGATCCTGTCCGCCTACCTCTGCTACAGCCTCTGGTCGCACTTCGGGATCGACCCGATCGCCTGCGCGTTCATCGTCACCGCGCCGATGGGCCTGCTCGGCGCGGTGCTGTACAAGCTCGTCATCGAGCGCGTGCAGCGGATCGACCACGGGCTCACCATCGTGGCCACCTTCTCGCTGGCCCTCATCGCCGAGGCGGTGGTCGCCCTGGTGTGGGGCCCCAACCAGGCCTCGACGAAACCTCACTACTTCAATGCGTCCTTCCACATCGGGTCGCTGGTGATTCCGCGCGCTCAGCTCTATGCGTGTCTGCTCGCGGTCGGCGTCACCGTGGCGCTGCAGCTCGTCGTCAGGAGGACCTGGTTGGGATACGCCATCACCGCGGCGTCGGAGAACGTCGAGGGCGCCCGCCTGATCGGCGTCGAGCCGGCCCGGGTCGGGTTGTGGATCTTCGCGATCGCCTCGGCGAGCACGGCGTTCGGTGGCGCGGCGCTGAGCTTTCTCTACGAGTTCACTCCCGACACCCAGGACGTGTGGATCGCGATCACGCTCAGCGTCGTCATCCTCGGCGGTCTCGGGAGCATCCCCGGAGCCTTTGCCGCGGGCTTGCTGCTCGGGATAACGGAGGCCCTGACGTCCACCTACGTGTCGGTGCGGTGGGCGACCGCGGTGCCGACGCTGATGATCCTGATCGTCCTCACGGTCCGGCCGCAGGGCCTGTTCACCCGGATGACGCGGCAGGACGTGGTCGCATGAACGCCGCCGTCGTGCGCCGGACGCTCCTGGTGGGAGGCGTGGCGCTCCTGGCGGTGTTCCCGCTCGTGTCCGGCAGCCTCTACTACCAGAACCTGCTGATCCTGACCTTCCTGCTCGCCATCGGCGCGAGCGGGTGGAACATCATGGGTGGTTACGCGGGGTACATCTCGCTCGGCAACAGCGCGTTCGTCGGACTCGGCGCCTACACGACCGGCATCCTCGCCGCCAAGCACGGCGTCTCGCCGTTCCTCGGATGTCTCGTGGGTGGCCTCGTGTGCGCCGTCGCCGCGGCGTTGCTGAGCCTCGTCACCCGCCGCACCCGCGGCATGTACTTCGTCATCGTCACCTTCGCTGCGCTGCAACTGCTGGGCACGGTGGCCACGACGTGGACCAGCCTGACCGGCGGCAGCAAGGGACTGGCCCTGCCGCTTCCCACGTGGAGCCTGGCCCACCAGGACTGGCCCTTCTACTACTCGCTCCTCGCCGTGCTCGTCGTCACGGTCGCCGTGTCGGCGCTGGTGCGACGCAGCAAGCTGGGCCTCGGGCTGTTCGCGATCCAGGACGACGAGGACAAGGCGACCGGGCTGGGACTGCGGACGGCCGTCTACAAGATGATCGCGTTCGTGCTCGGTGGGACGTTCGTGGGCGTGGCGGGCGGCATCTACGCCTACTACGTCACGTTCCTGAACACGAGCGCGGTGTTCGACATCGTCACGAGCATGCTCATCGTCCTCTCCGCACTGCTCGGCGGACGGGGCACCGTCTGGGGTCCCGTCCTCGGCGCCTTCATCATCGAGCCGCTCGCCAACCTGACGACGACCAACCTCGGGGGAGCGGACTCCGGGGCGATCCGCCTGCTGCTCTTCGGCGGCCTCCTCGGCGGCGTCGCGCTCTTCCTGCCCCGAGGCGTGCTTCCGACGATCGCCACGAGGTGGCCCGGCGCGCGCCGGTCCACGCCGGAGGCGAGTCCGAGCACCGGCACCGGGACGGGACGGAGTGACGGGGCGCCGGTGACCGCCTTGGACCGACCACGAGGCGACGGACGCCCGAACGTCCTCGAGGTGGACCATCTGGTGAAGAGCTTCGGTGGTCTGCGTGCGGTCGACAGCGTCGCGCTCACCGTCGCGGCAGGCAGCATCACCGGCCTCATCGGCCCCAACGGCTCCGGGAAGACCACGCTCTTCAACCTCATCGACGGAACGATCGGAGCCCAGTCTGGTCGGATCGCCGTGGACCAGCGCCACCTCGAGCGACGGGGGCGCCCGACGCGAGCGCACGCCGGGCTCGCCCGCACCTACCAACTGCCGCGCCTCTTCCCGAGTCTCACGGTGATCGAGAACATCGTGCTCCCGGAGCGCCGGTTCTCCTTGAGAAGGCTGTTCCTCAAGCGCGTCACTCCGGCGGAACGCGACCGGGCGATGGCCGTCGTCGACAGCCTCGGGTTGGCGAGCTACGCCGACACCAGTCCCGGAGACCTGAGCTACGGTCAGCGCAAGCTCGTCGAGCTCGCGCAAGTCCTCTGGCTCGACCCGGTGCTCGTCATGCTGGACGAGCCGGCTGCCGGCATCAGCCCTGCACTGTCCCAGCGACTCGCCGGCATGATCCGGTCCCTGCACCGGCAGGGCGTCGGCATCCTGCTGGTCGAACACGACCTCGCGTTCCTGTCGAGCCTCTGCCAGCGCGTGTACGTCATGTCCGGCGGCCAGATCATCGCCAACGGCACGGTGGCCGAGGTGAGAGCCGACCAGCACGTCGTGGACGCCTATCTCGGCGACTCGGTCGCCCTGAACCCGGCGGGGGCGCCCGCATGATCGAGATCAGAGGTCTGTGGGCCGGCTACGGCGGCGTTGACATCCTGCGCGAGGTCGACCTCCGCGTGGAGGAAGGCACCATCAACTGCATCGTGGGACCGAACGGCGCCGGCAAGTCGACCGTGCTGAAGGCGATCAGCGGACTGCTCGCGCCACGTCTCGGTTCTGTCGTCGTTGACGGAGTCGACTTGACCCACCAGTCGCCCGCGGCGATCCTGCGGGCCGGCGTGGTGCAGGTGCCTCAGCGGCACGGCCTGTTCGCGCGACTGACCGTCCGTCAGAACGTGCTGATGGGTGCCTATGTCGTCCGTCGCCGGCGTAAGCACCTCGAGCGGCGCTACGAGGAACTGGCTCGGCGCTTCCGACCGCTTGCCGATCGCCCCGACGAGCTGGCAGGGTCGTTGTCTGGCGGGCAGCGAAGCATGGTGGAGTTCGCCCGCGCGATGATGCTCGAGCCGAAGGTCGTGCTGCTCGACGATC
>JAOPZQ010000242.1 GCA_025964075.1 Solirubrobacterales bacterium
GCCGCCGCGCGCTCTCCCGCGGCGGGAGCGAAGCGCAGGACGGCCTCGCCGTCGTCGGCGGCCTCGGCGTGATGCGCGAGCCGCGCGAGATCCGGGCGCCGGCCGATCGCCGCCGTCAGCGCCCCGAGCGCCCGCCGGTGGAGCAGCATCCGGCGGTGGGGCGGCAAAGCCTCCTCGACCGCGACCCTCGCGATCTCGTGGCGGAAGCTCACCGCGCGCGGCTCGGCGCGCAGCATCCCCGACGCCAGGCACGCATCGAGGCCGGCCTCACCCTCGGCGAGCGCCTCGAGCAGCCACAGCTCCGCGCGCGCGGGCTCGATCGCGACGGCGTCGAGGAGCACCCGTGCGTCGTCGTCGAGGCGCGCGGCGCGTGCCAGCACCGCATCGCGCACGGTGTCGGGGATCTCGCCCCCGGCAGCGGCGAGCACCTCGGTGACGAAGAACGGGTTGCCGGCGGTCCGACGGTGCAGCTCGCCGGCGTCGACCCCGGTCACCCCGACGAGCGCCGCGACGGCGTCCGGCGACAGCGGCGTCAGCGCGAGCCGATCGGCGGCGCGGGCGGGCAGTTCGCCGAGCGCGATCCGAAGCTGGTGGGCGCGGTGCAGCTCGTCGTCGCGGTAGGTCGCGACCACCAGCGCAGGCAGCGCGTCGATCCGCCGCGCGACGAGCCGCAGGACGTCGAGCGTGGCCCCGTCGGCCCAGTGCAGGTCCTCGAGCACCACGATCGCCGGCGCGCGCCGCAGCTCCGAGCTCAGCGCCGTGACGACCGCACCCGGCGTCGCGCCCCGCCCGACGACGGTGCCCAGCTCCCCGCCGGTCTGCTCGGCGATGTCGACGAACGGACCCAGCGCGCGCGGGGTCCGCAGCGCGTCGCAACCGCCCCACAGCACCCGGGTCGGACGGGCGCGCTCGCAGAACGCGCGCACCAGAGCCGTCTTGCCGATCCCGGCCTCGCCGGAGACGAGCACGAGCCGGCCGTGCCCGTCCCCGCGCAGTGCGTCGACGCGCTCTTCGAGCGCCGCGAGCGGCTCGGCGCGCTCCAGCAGCACGGCGTCAGGGCTCGTCGTCCGCATCTCGGTCCCACGGGCATCTTCTCCGGGGAGACCGGTGGGTGCAACCCCGTCGCGGCTACCGGTGGTTGGGGCCGTCGTCGGCGCCGTGACGGCCGTGGTGAGCGGCATGGTGGTGACGGTGATGCACCTCGCCCGCGCCGTGGCGGACGTGGCCGGCGGGGTCGTCGGCGCCCTGGCGAGCCTGCACGACGGCCGGGACGGCGAGCGCCGCGACGGCTCCGAGGGCGAGCAGTGGCTTGATGATTCGTGAGCGCATCTCATGTCCTCCTGGATCGGTTGCTTGACGATCCACACCATGCAGCGCGCTCGGTCCGCTCCACAACGGGACCTTTGTCGCAGCGCATCTCGGCCCCCGGGCCCGGCAAGATGAGCACGTGCTCGGACGGAGGAACAGCACCGCGCGGGGAGCGGCCGTCGTGCGCTTCACGCTCGGCAGCGTCGCCGCGATCGCGGTCGTCGTGGTCGGCGGCTACTTCGCGCTGCGCCCGGTGACGATCAAGGAGGCCGAGCGCACGACGCGCGAGCAGGTCCAGGTCGAGGGCCGTCTGGTGGCGTCGGCGGGGCTCAGCGACGGCGTCCTGCACGGCGATGCGCGCGCGCTCGCGCACCTCGACGACCTGGTGCAGGCTCAGATCCTCGACACCTCGGTGGTGCGCGTGAAGGTGTGGTCGCGGGACGGCACGATCCTCTACTCCGACGAGCCGGCGCTCGTCGGGAAGCACTTCGCGCTCGGCGCCGACGAGCTGGCGCTGTTCCGCCAGGGCGGCGCGAAGGCCGACCTCAGCGATCTCTCGAAGCCGGAGAACCGCTACGAGCGGCCGGAGGGCAAGCTGCTCGAGGCACACACCGCGATCCGCACCCCGAACGGCACCCAGGTGCTGTTCGAGATCTACGAGCGCTTCGCCTCCGTGAGCGCGAACGGCAGCCGCCTCCTGCGCGCGCTCGCGCCGCCGATCCTCGCCGGCCTCCTGATCTTGCTCCTCTTCCAGGTGCCGCTCGCCTGGTCGACGGCGGCCCGGCTGCAGCGCGGGCACCGCGAGCGCGAGCGGCTCCTCGCCAGCGCGATCGAGGCGTCCGGCCAGGAGCGCCGGCGGATCGCGGCCGACCTCCACGACGGCGTCGTGCAGGACCTCGCCGGCGTCGCGTTCGGGCTCGCGCCGATCGCCGACGACGCCGAGCGCCGGGGCGCAGCCGCTGAGGCGTCGGCGCTTCGGGACGCGATCGCGCGGCTGCGCCACGGAGTGCGCGGACTGCGCACACTGCTCGTCGAGATCGACCCGCCCAGCCTCGAGTCGACCGGGCTCGAGGCGGCGCTCAGCGACCTGCTCAGCTCGCTCGAGGCCGAGGGGATCGCGACGGAGCTCCACGTCGACGACGGCGCGACCGCGGGGTCGACCGGCGACCCCCTCGTCTACCGCGCCGCGCGGGAGGCGCTGCGCAACGTGCACTCGCACGCCGCCGCGGCCTCCGTGCGCGTGGACGTCACGCGGCCCGCGGCGGAGACGACACGCCTGGTCGTGACCGACGACGGCCGCGGCTTCGGCGCGGCGGAGCGCGAGCGCCGCCGGGCGGCCGGCCACGTGGGGCTCACCCTGCTCGAAGGCCTGGTCGCGCAGGCCGGCGGCACGCTCACCGTCCGGTCCGCGCCCGGCGAGGGGACGACCGTCGAGCTCGAGGTGCCGGCGACGTGATCCGCGTGGTCCTCGCCGACGACCACGGCGTCATCCGCGACGGGCTCGGCCGCCTGATCGAGGCGCTCGAGGACATCGAGCTCGTCGGCACGGCGGCCGACGGCGCGGAGGCGGTCCGCCTCTCCCGCGAGGCCGCCCCCGACGTCGTCGTCATGGACCTCGACATGCCCGGCGTCGACGGCATCGAGGCGACGCGGCGGATCACCGCCGAGCAGCCTGGCACCGCCGTGCTCGTCCTCACGTCGTTCTCCGATCGCGGCCGCATCATGGGCGCGCTCGAGGCCGGCGCCTGCGGTTACCTCCTCAAGGACGCGGCGTCCGCGGACGTCGCCGAGGGCATCCGCGCCGCGGCGCGCGGCGAGTCGCCGCTGGATCCGCGCGCGGCGCGGACGATCCTCAACGCGCGCGCCGAGCCCGATCCCCTGGCCGGACTCTCGCCCCGCGAGCGCGAGGTGCTGGAGCTCCTGCTCGAGGGACTGCCGAACAAGCTGATCGCTCGGCGGCTCGAGATCAGCGAGAAGACCGTCAAGTCCCACCTCACCCAGGTCTTCCGGGCGATCGGCGTGACCGACCGGACCCAGGCGGCGCTGTGGGCGGAGCGCCACGGGCTGCGCCGCGACTCGTGAGGGCGACCAAGGTCGCATTGCGCCTCGGCCCCTCCGGGAGCGACAGTCGGCCCGACGCTCATGTCGCGCTTCCCTCGCCATCTGATCCCCGCCGTCCTGTTCGCGCTCGCGTTCCCGTCGTCCGCGTTCGCCGATCACGGCGGCGGCGGCCCCGGTGGCCGCAACGAGGTCCGGGCCGCCGGGAACTGCGGCCGGGGCGCGACGTCGAAGCTCAAGCTGAAGCAGGACGACGGCGCGATCGAGGTCGAGTTCGAGGTCGACCACAACCGCGCCGGCGAGACCTGGAGGGTCGTCATCGTGCGCGACGGCCGGGTGGCCTGGCGGGGCCGGGCGCGGACGAGTCGGCCGAGCGGCTCGTTCTCGGTGAATCGCCGCATCAGCGACCTCGGCGGCGCCGATCGCGTGACCGCCCGCGCCACCGGTCCACGCGGGCTCACCTGCGCGGCGTCGGCGCTGCTCCCGGGGTAACCCGGAGCGACCGGCTGTCCACCGCCGATCGACCGTCGGTCCGTTCTTCGCCGCGCCGGCAGCGGTCAGAGTGGCGGCATGTGCCGCGTGATGGCCTACCTCGGGCCGCCCGTCGCGCTCGACGGACCGCTGTTCGAGGCCGAGAACTCGCTCGTCCGGCAATCGGTCGGCGCGCGGCTGATGTCGCTCCTCAACATCGGGGGCTTCGGCGTCGTCGCCTGGGACGCGCGGTCGCGCGAGCCCGAGCGCCCGTTCGTCTACCGCACGCCGGCGGTCCCCGTGTTCGACCGCAACTTGCGCTCGCTCGCCGAGAAGGTGGAGGTCACGGCCGCGATCGCGCACGTGCGGGGCGTCGTCTACGACTCGCGCGAGTCCGTCGGACCGCAGAACCTGCACCCGTTCCGGTTCGGCGACGCGCGCGTCGTGCTCGCGCAGAACGGCGACCTCTACCGCTTCGGCGAGATGCGCTACGACCTCGTCGAGCTCGTCGGACCGGAGCTCGTGCGACATATCGAGGGGACGACCGACACCGAGTGGGTCTACGCGCTCGTGCTCTCGCGCCTCGCCGATCCGTTCGGTCCGGCGA
>JAOPZQ010000244.1 GCA_025964075.1 Solirubrobacterales bacterium
GCAGTCGGCACGCGTGCACCAAACGCGCTCGGCGCCGGTGCAGCAACGTCGCCCTCCCTACGGCTGGCCTTAAGGCCATGGCCACCCGTCCGGTTGGACAGGCGACCACCACGCTAGGCCAGCACCCGCCGGCCATCCATGCCGGGAACCGAGAACTTCCACCCCCGGCCGCCCGTAGGGTCTGCAAATCGGATGGCGCCTGCTCCGCCAAAATGAGAAACCCCGCCGTAGCGGGGCTTTCGAGTGGGCCGTGGAGGAATCGAACCTCCAACCTTGGGATTAAGAGTCCCCTGCTCTGCCAATTGAGCTAACGGCCCGGGGAGGCTGCTTAGCCTAGCCGCCGGGCAGCGACGTCGACGTCTGCGTCTGCTGGCCGGTCGCGCTCTGGGCCTTCTGCTGGTCGATGAAGGTCTTGAGCGCCTTCTTCTGGGCCTTGTTCGTCGTCAGGTCGATCGCCTTCTGCTCGGCGAGATCGCTCTTGCGGGTCTGCCCGGCCTGGAAGGCCGAGACCGCGAGCTGAGCGTACGCCGCGGCGTTGTTCGGCTGGGCCGTGGTCAGCGCCTCCGCGGCGCTCGAGGCCTTCGCCGGCGAGTTCAGACCGGTCGGGCCGTAGGCCGAGATCATCAGGGTGATGAGGTTGGTGTCGAGCTTCGGCGGCTTCAGCGCGAGGTAGCGCTGGAACGCCGCGTCGGCCTGGCGCATCTCGGCGATGCCCGCCGGCGTGAACTTGTGGTTCGTCTGGTCGTAGCCCTTGCCGCTGCTGGCGTCGACGTAGGTCAGGCGCGCGAGGTTCGCCCACGCGGCGGGGTTCTGCGGCTGGAGGCGCACCCGGCGC
Organism: Solirubrobacterales bacterium; assembly: GCA_025964075.1. GTDB lineage: Bacteria > Actinomycetota > Thermoleophilia > Solirubrobacterales > Solirubrobacteraceae > JAOPZQ01. The sequence continues at coordinate 836 of JAOPZQ010000244.1, forward strand.
TGAGCGGCCTTGAACTGCGCGGTGACCGGATTCGGCCCGCTGCCGCCGCCGCCGCTGTTGTTGTTGTCGTTGTTGAAGAGGCCGACGCCGGTGCCGCCCACCCCGAAGAACACCAGGCCTCCGCCCATGAGCAGGGCGAGGAAGAGGTAGATCCCCTGGATCGAGCGGCGCCGGCCGCGGCCGCGGAGGTCGAACAGCATCAGGTCAGGTCGTCAGGCTCGTGGTCTTCGTCATCGGTGGCGAAGGCGAAGGGGCTCTCCCGGAGCTGCCTCGGCGCCCGGCGGTCGGCCACCAGGAGGAGCAGGATACTCAGACCGTAGAGCAGAAGCAGCGGGATCATCTCGAGCATCGTCGTCACCGGGTCGACCCCGGGCAGGAGCGCGGCGAGCACCGCGATCAGCACGATGGCGTAGCGCCAGTTCCGGATCAGGAACCTCGCGTTGATGATCCCCACGCGATCGAGGCCGAGCAGGCCGAGCGGCAGCTGGAACACCAGGCCGATCGCGAGCAGCGTGTAGATCTCGAACGTGTAGTACGACTTGGCCTGGATCAGCACGTCGAACGACGTGTTGTTGAAGTTCTGCAGGAACGAGATCGCCGGCGGCAGGACCATGAAGTACGCGAAGACGGCGCCGGCGGCGAAGAGGAACGGCGCGAGCAGCATGATCGGTATCGCGACCCGCCGCTCCTCGGGGCGGAAGGCCGGTAGGACGAAGGCGTACGCCTGGTAGAGCAGGACCGGCAGCGAGAAGAGGAGCGCGAAGTACGCCGCCACGGTGAACGTGATCGTGAACGGCTCGCCGACGCCGATCGTCACCGGCTCGCGCTTGGGGACGGTCTTGGGGAGCGCGGCGACCGCGCGGCCGAGCCCGGCGGCGAGCTGGCCGGCGGCGAGGCGGTCCGCCGGAGCGAGATGGGTCGAGCGCGAGAGCTGGGAGGCGGCCCGCTGAGCCTGGGCGAAGCCGGCGCGCTGCTCCGCCGCGGCGCTCGCCGTGGACGCCAGCCGGCCCTTGCCGGCGTGCTGCGCGCTCGGCGTCGAGTTCTCGAGCGGTCGGTTCAACAGGTGCAGCAGCGCGTGGTTCTGCCAGAAGCACACGCCGAGCGCGACGACGAGGGTGACCCCCGAGACGATCAGGCGCGTCCGGAGCTCGTCCAGGTGGTCGACGACGCTCAGGCGGTCGTCATGCCCGATCGGGCGCAGGGCCGTCGCCATCGGGCTGCGCTCCGCTCAGTCGCGGCGCGGACGGCCCAGCGCTTCGCTGGCCTGCTCGTTGGCCCGCGCGGTGTTCGGCTCGTCGGCGGTCGCGGCCGTCAGCGCGGGCGCGGGCGCCGGCGGCGCCTCGACGTGCGGGTGATCGTCGTCGGTCTTCTCACCGGTCACGGAGTCCTTGAACTCGCGGAGCCCCGTGCCGAGCTGCTTGCCGAGTCCGGGCAGGCGCTTGGGCCCGAAGATCACGAGCACGATAACCAGGACCAGGACGATTTCGAGGGGGCCGATCTGCGAGAACATGGGCGGGGAGCCTCCGAGTAGGTGCACTTAGAGTAACGCCACCGACCCGGTCTTGGATCATCCCGGATTCCTACTCAAGTTCGGGCCCGAGAACGCCGATCTTGGCATCGAGGATGTCCAACTCCGATCGCCACTCGGTTCGTCGCGTGGTCCTGCCCAGCGGTAGGACGATCGACGTCGTCTACTTCGAGGACGTTGCGCCCCCGGAGACGATCCCGGCGGCGGACAGCATCGAGGGCCTCCACGTCTGCCCGCTCTGCGATTCGCGCCTCGTCCACCCCGTCTCCTTCGCCGGCGACGGCCCGGACCGGTGGGAGATCACGCTGCAGTGCCCGAACTGCGGATGGCTCGGCGACGGGAGCTTCGACCGCGAGCTCGTCGACGAGCTCGAAGACGAGCTCGACCGCGGGACGAAGGCGCTCGTCCGCGACCTGAAGCGCCTCGTACGGGCGAACATGGAGGACGAGATCGACCGCTTCGTGCACGCGCTCGAAGCGGACGCCATCCTCCCCATGGACTTCTAGGCGAACCGCTCCACCACGCCGTCGGCGACGAGCTCGAGCGCGACCCGCTGCCGCGGCGGCAGAGCCGGGAGGTTCTCCTTCGCCTCCGCCACGACGCCCAGGGCCCGTGCCCGCGCGGTCCCGAGCGCGCCGGTGGCGACGATCCGGTCGCACAGCGCCGCGACCTCGTCCGCGTCGCGCAGGGCGCGCAGGTCGACGGCGGCGATCTCCGGATCGCGCTCCCGCGCCAGGATCAGCGGCAGCGTCACCGTCCCGTCGAGCAGGTCGGCGCCGCGCGGCTTGCCGGTCCGCTCGGCCGGCCCCGAGACGTCGAGCACGTCGTCGAGCAGCTGGAAGGCCAGGCCGATGCGGCGGCCGAAGTCGCCGAGCTCCGCCTCGGGCGCGCCGCCCTCGTGCGCGCCGAGCCGGCACGCAGCCTCGAA